>DASUNL010000576.1:0-11278 GCA_036277175.1 Pyrinomonadaceae bacterium
CTAACGCGGCGCTTAAAGATGCCGTCAAAAATCTCAACGAGAAGCGGCCGCCACTGCGTTTGACTCGGGTGGGTTCACAAACCCTACCCAAAGAGGCATTCGCTCGCCATGCCGAATAGTCCCGAGGTAGAAGATTCCACAAGAGTCCCCCACCGGGGAAGAGGATTCATAACCACAAGGTCGGCAGTCAGAAATGGTCGAACAATTCTCCCGCACGAATCTAAAAAAACAAAAGAGAGGCTACTGAATTATCTGTCTAAGTAAAAGCAGGAGGGTCTGCCCACCTAGGAGCGGCGGGAATTTTGACGGGACTCAAGGGAGTGGGGAGGCGGTAGTGGCTTCAGTCAGGCGCGCTAGGCCGAGTTTTCTACCCTTCGAGAATGGCTGCAAAACCGCGGTAAAAGTAAACGCCTGCATCCAAAAAGATACAGGCGCTTACTCGGTTAGTGGCGGAGCCGACGGGACTCGAACCCGCGACCTCCGACGTGACAGGCCGGCGTTCTAACCAACTGAACTACGACTCCGCGTGAACTTTCAAATGTTGGGCGCGCGCCCGCGCGGGGCGTCGGCCCGACTGGTAGGCACGGAGGGATTCGAACCCCCAACCTCCACCTTGTAAGGGTGGCCGTCTACCGTTGACATACGTGCCTTCAAAAACCTTACAGACACTTTAAGAGAACCCCGCGCGCGGTGTCAAGCGACGCGGCGGCGGGTTATTATCTGTCGAAGACTTGGACGGAGGCGGACTTTCTTGATGAGCAAAGAGACGGCTTTGGTCGTCATCGACGTGCAGCACGGCGTCGTCGATTGGCGAGACCCGGCGGCGCGCGGCGAAGAGGTTCTGGGGCGTATCGGCGAGCTACTCGCGCGTGCGCGCGCGGCCCGCGCGCACGTCATCTACGTCCAGCACGAAGGCGAAGAGGGCGGACGTTTGTCCCCCGGCACGCGCGGCTGGGAGATTCACGCGGCCGTCGCGCCCGAAGCGGGTGAGCCGGTCATACACAAACGCGCGGCCGACGCTTTTTTCGAGACGACGCTCGAAGAGGAGTTGCGAGGGCGCGGGGTCAAGCGCCTCGTCGTCGTCGGCTGCCGGACGCAGTACTGCGTGGACACGACCTGCCGCCGCGCGACGACGCTCGGCTTCGACGTGACGCTCGCCTCGGACGCGCACACGACCGCCGCCGAACACCTGACGGCCGCGCAGATCGTCGCGCACCACAACGCGACGCTCGACGACTTCGGCAACGACCGCCACGTCGTCACCGTCCGCGCGTCGCGTGAGATAGAGTTTTAGGAGTGGTCGGGAAGGGAAGTTCGTAGAGCCGCGTTCGTCGCGCGCATCCCTCAAAGCAGCCAGACCGGCAGTTCTTCGCGCGCGTCTTCGTCAACGCCTTCGGGCGTGTCGTCGTCGCTCGGGGGCGCAGGGCTTTTTGAATCTTCGGGCGTCGGGGGGCGTGTAAGTTCCTCGTCGCCGGTCTGCCCGGCCGACTCGCCCGAGGTGCGCGCGCGCCCGCGCCGCGAGGCGGGACGGATGAGCACTTCGTCAACCTGTTCGTCGAGTCTCCCAATGACGGGCACGTTACGCTCCCCTCCTTTCGCTCGGCGCGCGTTTGCGGCTATATTGGCGTTCGTCAATCTCTCCCGGAGAGTGTAAGCCCGTGTCGAAGTATCCGGCAAGCAAGTCGCACGCGCGCGCCGACGCCTGCGCGCTCGCCCTCGCCTTCGTCGCACTCGTCTGCCCCCCGCTGCTGACACAGACGCGGGCGCGGGCCGACGCGCGCACCGACGCGCGACAGGACGCGGAGGCGACGAAAGAGCAGGCGCAGAAGCCCGCGCGCCGCCCGCGCCGCGTCGGCCCCGCGACGACGAAAGAGAACGGCGAGACGCCCGCGCCCACGCCCGCGCGACGCGACGACGCGCCGTCGGGCGCGCGCGTCGCCGAGGAGGTCGGCGAGGACGACGTCGTGAAGGTCGAGACGCAGCTCATCTCCGTCCCGACCGTCGTCACCGACCGCGAGGGCAAACCCTTGACGGGCCTGCGCGCCGAAAACTTCGTCCTCTTCGAGGACGGGCGGCCGCAGAAGATAGCCAACTTCGCGACGACCGAAGCGCCCTTCGAGGTGGCTTTGCTCTTAGACACCTCCGGCTCGACGCGCGCCGACGTGGGGCTGATTCGACGCGCCGCGCGCGCCTTCATCGACGCGCTCCGCACGGGCGACCGACTCGCCATCGTCTCCTACACGACCAAGGAGGAGGGCGACACGAAGCTCGCCGCCGTCGAGGTGATGACTTATTTGACCGACGACCGCGACGCGCTCCGGGACGCCGTCGAGATGATTGGCACGAGCGCGGGCACGCCCTTCTACGACAGCCTCGAACGTGTCGCCCGAGACATCTTCCGCGACCCGCCGCGCGACGAGCTGCGAGGCCGCCGCGCGCTCGTCGCTCTAAGCGACGGCATCGACTCGACGAGCGACTCGGACTTCGACGAGGCGCGCGAGCGACTGAAGCGCGTGGGCGTCGTCTGCTACTTCGTGCAGCTCAACACGGAGGACTACGTCGAAGAGCGTCTGATGCGCGACTGTCAGGACGACGGCGCGCTGCGTCTTTCGCGCCGACAGCTCGCGCGCTACCGACGCATCTTCGCGCCGCGCGCCGACGCCGCCGACTTCGAGGACTTCTGCCGCATGGGGCAGTTCGAGCGCATGGACATCAGCCGACGCCTCTACCAGATGGGACGTCAGGAGATGAACGAGCTGGCGAAGGACACGGGCGGCAAGACCTTCCCCATCGCCGACCTGACGGACGCGCGGCGCGCCTTCCGTCAAGTCGCCGAAGAGATAGGCACGCAGTACTCCCTAGGCTACTACTCGACGAACAAGGCGCGCGACGGCTCTTTCCGCGCCATCCGCGTGCAGGTGCGCGGCGTCAAGGACGCGCAGGTGCGCGCACGCGAAGGCTACCAAGTGCCGCGCGGCTGAAGCCAAACGTCAGATTTCAAATCTCAGCTTTCAGATTTTAAATTTCAGACGGTCAGTTCTCGCGACACGGAAAGTCGAATCTTATGGAGCAAGAGAAGAGAGCTTTTGAGCGCGTCGTCCTTATCGTCTTGGACAGCCTCGGCGCGGGCGAGATGCCCGACGCCGCCGAGTGGGGCGACGCAGGGTCGGACACGCTCGGCCACATCTGCGACCACCGCCCTGTGAGTCTCCCGAACCTCGAAGCTTACGGGTTGGGCCACCTGCGTCCGCTCGCGAATGTTGCGGCGGTGGAGCGTCCGCGCGCGTCATTCGGACGCTGCGCCCTGCGCTCGAACGGCAAGGACACGACGACGGGTCACTGGGAGATGGCGGGCATCGTCTTGGAGAAGGCTTTCCCGACTTACCCGGAAGGCTTCCCGCCGTCCGTACTCGAACGCTTTATCAAAGAGACGAACGTCCCCGGCGTCCTCGGTAACGTCCCGGCGTCGGGCACGGAAATCATCAAAGAACTCGGCGCGGAGCACGTCCGCACGGGCAAGCCCATCGTCTACACCTCGGCCGACTCGGTCTTTCAAATCGCCGCGCACGAAGAGGTCGTGCCGCTGCCGCGCCTCTACGAGATTTGCGAGACGGCGCGCTCGATTCTGCGCGGCGAGCACGAGGTCGGGCGCGTCATCGCGCGCCCCTTCGTCGGCACGCCGGGCGCGTTCACGCGCACCGAGAACCGACACGACTACGCCGTCCCGCCCCCGCGCGAGAACCTCCTGCCGCTTCTCTCCGAGGCGGGCCTCGACGTGGTCTCGGTCGGAAAGATTGCCTCCATCTACGACTCGGCGGGCGTGACCGAAGAACTCCCCGGCAAGAACAACGACCAGTCAATCGACCAGACCATCCACGCGCTCAACGGAGACACGCGCGGCCTCATCTTCTCGAACCTCGTCGACTTCGACATGCTCTACGGCCACCGGCGCGACGTGGAAGGCTACGCCCGCGCCCTCGAACACTTCGACGCGCGTCTGCCCGAAATCGAGCGCGCCATGCGCGACACAGACCTTCTCATCATCACCGCCGACCACGGCAACGACCCGACCTATCGCGGCACAGACCACACGCGCGAGTACGTCCCCCTCATCGTCTACGGCCGCACGGCGCGCGCAGGCGTCCCATTGGGCGACCGCGAATCCCTCGCCGACATCGGCCAGACCATCGCCCACAACTTCGGCCTCAAGCTCGCGGCCGGAGAGAGCTTCCTCTCGTCAATCGTCAATCGTTAATCGTTAATCGAACGGGTAGACCGAGGCCCGGCCTGAGTTGTTACGCTCGGGCCGGGCCTCCGACTTAAACACGATTCACGAATTACGATTGACGATTCACGATTTTATGCGTTCGGGTCTTTGAGGACGGCGATGAAGGGGAGGTTGCGGTAGCGTTCGGCGAAGTCCAGTCCGTAGCCGACGACGAAGGCGTCCGGGATTTGGAAGCCGAGGTAGTCAATCGGCACTTCGCGCTCGCGCCGCTCGAACTTGTCGAGTAGCGCCGCCAGCTTCACCGTCCGCGCGCCGCGCGAGCGCAGGTTGGCGAGCATGTAGGAGAGCGTCAGGCCCGTGTCCACGATGTCCTCGACGACGAGGATGTCGCGCCCCTCGATGGCCACGTCGAGGTCTTTGACGATGCGCACCTCGCCCGACGTGCGCGTCCGGTTGCCGTAGCTCGAAATCGCCATGAACTCGACGCCCAGAGGGATGTCGATGGCGCGCATCAGGTCGCTTAAGAAAATGCACGCGCCCTTGAGCACGCCGATGAGCAAGGGGTTGCGGCCCGCGTAGTCGCGCGCGATCTCCGCGCCGAGCGCCGCGATGCGCGCCTGTATCTCCTCGCCCGTGAACATCGGTTCGAGGTTGGGGTTGGAAAACTCTGAGGCCATCTGCGCCGACGTAGACACTTGGGATTCTCCGTTCTCCGAAGCAGCGTGATTTTAAGGGGACGTGCGGCCCGCCTCCCCGGCGCGGGCCGAAAATTTGCGCGCGGGCCGCGCGGTGCGACATACTATGAGAGCTTTAGGCCGAGGTCAAGATAGCGTTCGGCGGTCAGCTTTCAGCGTCAAGCTTTTGTCTCCTTAGATAGGTTCGAGTCGCGCCTAAACTCGATGGCTCAGTCACGCGCAAAAAGCTGAAAGCTGAACGCTGAAAGCTGAACGCTGAAAGCTTCTCTTATGTCTGACGAACGAACGACACGCGAGCGCGTGCGCGCACTCGTCCAAGAGGTTCTGCGAAACGCCGCACCCGCCGAGGAGGGCGGCGCGGCGGAAGCGCCCGCGCTCGCGCGCGTCGTCCCGGTCGCCTCGGAGCGCCCGGCCGACGAGGACGCTACGGTCGTGCGCGACGAGTCGTCGAAGACCGTCATCACGGAGGACGAACTGCGCGGGCTTGAGGAGGGCGCGCGACTGCGCGTCGCCGAGGGCGCGCGCTTGACGCCGCTCGCCGCCGACATCGTGCGCGAGCGACGCATCGAGCTTATCCGCCGCACGCCCCGCCGCGGCTCGCGACGCGAGCGCATCATCGCCTTAGGCTCAGACCACGGCGGCTACGCCCTGAAGGAGGAGCTGAAAAAGCTCCTCGCCGAGCTCGGCCACCGCGCGCGCGACTTCGGCACGAACTCGACCGAGGCCGTCGACTACCCGGACTTCGCCCACGCCGTCGCCCGCTCGGTCGCCGACGGCGAGTCGGACTTAGGCATCGTCGTCGACGGCGCGGGCGTCGGCAGCGCGATGACGGCCAACAAGGTTCCGGGCGTGCGCGCCGCCGCGTGCTACTCCCCGAAGGTCGCGCGCAACTCGCGCGAGCACAACGACGCCAACGTCCTCACGCTCGGCAGCCAGATGAACACCCTCGAAGAGGCGCGCGAGATCGTCACCGCATGGCTCGCGACCGAAATCACCGAGGAGCGCCACCGCAAGCGCGTTGCGAAAATCGAGGCCGTCGAGCGACAATACGGGCGCTGATTTTTGACGAAGGAGAGATAGATGCAAAGACCCTTGAGTAGAATCATCATGTGCGCCGCTTTGGTGGCGTCGGCCGCCGTGTCCGCCGTCGCGCAGGGCGACCCGAGGCCGTCGGCCGCCGTGGCCGTCGAGCAGAACGCAGCCGCGTGGAAGAAGCTCGCGCCCGCCGGGAGCGGCTTTACGGCCTTGATGCCGGGGACGGCCAGCGAGCAGACGGCCCCCGTCAAGTCGGCGCGCGGCGATTTGCAGAACCACCTCTTCACTTTGGAGACGCCGCTCGCCGCCTACATCGTCTCCTACGTCGAGTTCCCCGAGCCGGTGACAGACCCCGAGACCATCAAGCGCATGCTCGACGGCGGGCGCGACAGCGGGCTGTCGAGCGCGTCGGCGACGCTGCGGAGCGAGCGCGAGATTAAGATTGACGGCCATCCCGGAAGAGAGTGGGTGATGGGCGTGCAGGGCAAGTTCGTCGCGCACGCGCGGGCCTACTGGGTCAAACAGCGTCTCTATCAGGCGCTCATCATCATGGAGGACGCGCCAGCCAACGCCTCGGCCGCGACCTTGAAGCTGCGCGAGGACACGGTCGCGAAGTTCCTCAACTCGTTCGCGCTCGCCGACGAGGCGGCCGCCACGAGGTGACGCGCGGCGCGCGGCCCGGAAGCCTGAAATGAGTTCACACCGCAACGGCGACCTCGAACGCTTGGTCGAGCAGATTACCGACGTCATCGTCGCGCGCTTAAACGGCGACGCCGACACGCAGGCCGAGATGTGCGGCTGCTCGTCCGAGTGCTTCAACCGCTGCCCCGAGCGTATGCAGCGCGTCTTGGACGCGGGCGCGTCGCGCATCGGGCTAGTCCTCGGCCAGACGGCGACGGCCGGCGACTGGGCCGGACTCGTTGACCACACGCTCTTAAAGCCCGAGGCGAGCGAGACGGACATCCAGAGGTTGTGTGAGGAGGCGGCGCGCTACCGCTTCGCGAGCGTGTGCGTGAATCCGGCGTGGGTGCGCGCGGCCTCGTGTCATCTGAAAGGCTCGGGCGTCGTCGTCTGCACGGTCGTCGGCTTCCCGCTCGGCGCGACGCTCGCCGACGTGAAGGCCTACGAGGCGCGCCGCGCCATCTTCGACGGCGCGCGCGAGGTGGACATGGTCATCAACGTCGGCGCGCTGAAGAGCGGCGACGACTGCGCCGTCGAGTTCGACATCCGCTCGGTCGTCGAGGCCGCGCACGAGTACGGCGTGCTAGTCAAGGTCATCATCGAGGCGGCGCTACTAAACGACGACGAGAAGGTGCGCGCGTGTCAGGCGGCCAAGCGCGCGGGCGCGGACTTCGTCAAGACTTCGACGGGGTTTGCCAAGGGCGGCGCGACCGTGGCGGACGTGGCGCTGATGCGACGCACCGTCGGCTCGGAGATGGGCGTCAAGGCGGCGGGCGGCGTGCGCGGACTCGAAGACGCGCGCGCGATGGTCGAGGCCGGCGCGACGCGCATCGGCGCGTCGGTCGGCGTCAAAATCGCGCAGGAGGCTTCGGGCGCGAAACCGACCGCCTCGGCCGCCGCATACTGAAAACTCGTCAATCGTTAATCGTCAATCGTCAATCTTGGTTGAGCCGAAGGCCCGGCTTGAGTCTTGAAACTCAAGCCGGGCCTTCGGTCTACTTCCTCTGTTTACGACTGACGATTGACGATTGACGATTCGCGCGTCTTGAAAGTCGCATGCCTTCGGGTCTATCCTCGGCCCATACGCTCCAACTAAAAAATTCGAGGCGGTGAACTCCAGATGGCTGCGAAGCGCGACGTGTTGGCGGTGATTCTCGGCGGCGGCGCGGGCACGCGCCTCTTCCCTTTGACGAAGATGCGCTCGAAGCCGGCCGTGCCTCTGGGCGGCAAGTACCGGCTCGTCGACATCCCCATCTCGAACTGCATCAACTCGGACGTGCATAAGATGTTCGTCCTGACGCAGTACAACTCCGCCTCTCTCAACCGGCACATCGCGCAGACCTACCGCTTCTCGCAGTTCTCAAGCGGCTTCGTCGACATCCTCGCCGCCGAGCAGACGCCGGAAAGCCCGCAGTGGTTTCAGGGCACGGCCGACGCCGTCCGCCAAGTCCTGCCGCACATCACGGACTGGGGCATCGACACCTTGCTCATACTCTCGGGCGACCATCTCTACCGGATGGACTATCGAAGCTTCCTCGACCGCCACTTCGAGACGAAGGCCGACGTGACCGTCTCCGTCATCCCGTTCGTGCGCGAGGCGGCCGAGGAGTTCGGACTTTTGAAGACCGACCCGTCGGGGCGCATCACGATGTTTCGCGAGAAGCCGAAGGGCGAGGCGTTGGAAGAAATGCGCGTGGACACGACCGCGTTCGGACTCGCCGAGGAGGAGGCGCGGCGGCGGCCGTTCCTCGCCTCGATGGGCATCTACGTCTTCAACTTCAAGTGGCTCGAAAAACTTCTGTCGCAGAACACGGAGTGGTTCGACTTCGGGCGCGAGGTGATTCCGGCGGCCATCGAGTCGTCGAACGTGCAGGCGTTCGTCTTCGACGGCTACTGGGAAGACATCGGGACGATTTCGGCCTTCCACGCCGCCAACCTCGACATGACCGCGCCGTGGCCGAAGTTCGACTTCTTCAACGCCGACGCGCCCATCTACACGCGCGCTCGCTACCTGCCCTCGTCGAAGATGGACAACACGACCCTTCGTCAATCAATCATCGGCGACGGCTGCATCATCAACCGCGCAGAGATTACGCGCTCCGTCATCGGGCTTCGCACGCGCATCGACCTCGGCGCGCAGATTGAAGACTCCTACGTGATGGGGGCCGACTACTACCAGACCATCGAGGAGATGAAGGCCGACATCGCCGCCGGGCTGCCGCGCATCGGCATCGGCGAGGGGACGATTATTCGTCGCGCCATCATCGACAAGAACACGCGCATCGGCGCGGGCGTCCGCCTCGTCAACGAGGCCGGTCACACCGAACTCGACGCGCCCGACGGCAGCTACCACATACGCGACCGCATCATCATCGTCCCCAAAAACGCGGTGGTGCGCGACGGCACGGTGGTCTGAAGAAGGAAGAAGGAAAAAGGTAAAAGGCGAAGGGCGGAGGACGAAGGGCGGACAGTGAAGCTCGGAACTCCGAAGCTCGGATGAAGCTCAGAGGCGTGAGTCGCGGACGATTTCGCGGAAGCGCAAGGCGTCCTCGGTCATGTGGATGTTGTTGAAGAAGACGTATGAGCGCGCGTCGTCGCGGAGCATCGAGGCCAGTTCTTCCAGTTCGCCGTCCTCATAACGGTAGCGCCAGCCTTTGCGTCCGTGCAGGCGGAAGTAGGACTCGGAGGGCGTCGTGGTGCGGCCCGCGAACGGGTCGACGGCGTGACGCAGACGCAACTCGCGGCACAGGCCGCGCACTAAATCCGCGCCCCACTCGACGCCGCGCGGCTCCCACGCCAGCTCAAGCCCGCCGCGCTCAATCTCGGAGAAGAACTTTCGCAGCCGCTTCAAGTTCACGTCGGTCGGCGTGAAGCTCGCGGGACATTGGAAGAGCACGACGCGCGAACGCAGCGCGCGCGCGCACGCGAGCGTCACGTCCCAAGCCTCGCGAACGACTGAAGTCCACTTGAAAGAGCCGACGCCCTCGGCCTCCTCCTCGGTCAGTTTTCTTTTGAGCCTGCGGTAGGTCGGACTCCGCGCCTCGTGCGTGATGAGCATCCACGCCTTGAGCGCGTACTCGAAGTCGGCCGGGGAGTCCGCGCGCCAGCGTTCGAGCGTGGGGACGAGCGGCGGCTGGTAGAAGGTCTGTTGGATTTCGACGCTAGGCAACGTGCGGACGTACTCGGCCCGCGAAACCCTGAAGCCGCAAGTGCCGATTTGGACTTCGCCGCCGCTCATTCGGTCACGCGCGCGTGTGCGTCCGTTTCATTAGTCGCGCGTGCCGGCGAACTGCTTGCGGCGCAGCTCGGGCTTCGTCGAGTTCTTCTGCTGTTGCGAGTCGCGCTGCGCGGTCGTCGTCGAACCGGCCGGCTGATAGATGTAGCTGTCGCGCGCGCGGACGACCAAGTTCGGGCGCTTGACGCGGACTTTGATGGCGCGGCGCTCGGTCGCCTGCGCTTGCTTCGACGGGTAGTAGCCGAGGCTGTACTGGCGTCTGAGTTCTTCGGCGATGCTGCGGAAGGCTTGGTCGACGTTGCCCATCGTGTTGGCCGCGAAGTGTCGGCCGCCCGTCTTCCAAGCGAGGTCGCGGAGGTAGCGGCCGGCGCGCTCGTACTCGGCGCGGCTCGCGGTCGGGCCGCCGGGGCCGCGACCGATGGTCGGGCCGCCGCGCCCCGTCGGCATTCCGAGGATGCCGCCGAGGATGTCGCCGACGGTCGAGCCGGTCGAGCGTCCGCCGCCTCTGCCGCCGCCGGGCCAGCCCACGCCGCCACCGCCGCCGCCCGCGCCCGCTTGGTCGAAGTAGGTGTCGTACTGGATGGGGTAGATGAGCGCGTCGAGTTCTTCGACGTCTTCGAGCGTGCTCTGGTAGGAGGCGCGCTTGCTCGTCGTGTCGACGCCGTCGGTGAAGAGCACGATGGCCTTGCGCCCCTTGAGGTGCTCCATGCGCTCTTTGACGACGCGGTCGACGGCGTCGTAGAGGCGCGTGCCGTTGCCGGTGTTGGTGCGGCGGATGGCGTCGCCGATGACGAAGCGGTCGCTCGTCGGCTCGCAGAGGAACTCAATCTTGTCGTCGAAGGAGACGACCATCACGCGGTCTTCGGGGCGCAGTTGATTGACGAAGGCGATGGCGGCGCGCTGTATGTCGTCGAGCTTGAACTGCGTCGAGCCGGAGGTGTCTAAGACGAGGGCGACGGTGAACGGCATCTCGACCGAGGCGAAGTAGGCGACCTCCTGCTCGACGCCGTCCTCGATGATGCGAAACTCCTCCTTGCGTATGTCGGAGACGAAGCGCGCGTCTCTGTCCATGACGCTGACGGGGATGGTGACGAGCGCGGTGTTGACCGTCACGACGTCGTCCTCGCCGACCTCCTCGTTGACCTCGCGGCCCTTGATGCCGTCCTCGTCCGAACGCGCGTTGCGCTCGGAAGGTTTCGCGTCGGGCGTCTGTTTGGGCGCGGGCTGCGCGGCCGGGGGCGGCGTCTGGGCTGCGCGGCGCGGGCGCGCTTGCGGGAGCGCGGGCGGCACAGACGCAGCGAGCATGACGAGAAAGAGCGCAAGGGCGGCGAGTTTTCTCATGGCTGTCGGACTCCTTTTCGGCGGGCAAGACCTGTCAAAGCCTTTGACGTGGCCTCGTGCCCC
>DASUNL010000577.1:0-4583 GCA_036277175.1 Pyrinomonadaceae bacterium
GCGGCAGGCGGTACTGACTTGAGTGCTTACTTCGTCTGTCGTTTAAACTCCGCGTCGGGAATCTCCACGTCGAACTTCACTTCCTTGACGCGCATGATGGTGTCGCCGCTTCCGATGTTGCTAGAGACGCTCATGAAGGGAATCATCAGGCCGTCGACGTTGCGGTAGTCGCTGAACCGCTCGGTGACGGGGAGCGTCGCGCCGCCCGGAAGCTCGGCCAGCGTGTCCTGCCGGAGCAGCAGGAAAGACTTCGTCGAGATGTAGTCGGTCACGGGGTAGCCCTTCTCCGGGGTCTTGACGACGACGTAAGCCTCTTCGTCGCCCACCTTCGCGAGCTTCGTGATGACGACCTTCTGGTAGTTCCGACGCCAGTTGAGCGGGCCGTAGAAGTCCGCGCCGATGCGCAGGTTCTCAAGCTCCTTGCCGGTCGTCGGGCTGAAGGCTAAAAAGCTCGCCTCCTCTCCGCCCGCCGTGCCGTCGAAGAAGTCGTGGCTCGTCCCGATTTTCTTCCCCAAGGCCATCAGCGTGACGTTCGTCGAAATCATGTTCGGCGCTTTCGCGTAGACGAAGCCCTCGGCCGTCACGCCCTGATGCTCCATGTCGGCCTCGATTTCGATGCGCATCGACTTGTGCTTGCGCATGCTGGCCTCGCCGCCCAACGCCTCGACGTGTTTCGCCATCAACTCCTCGACCGTCAAGGGCGCTTTGAACTCGGGCACGCGCGTCATCTCGAACTCGACTTCGGGCTGCTTCATCGCGAGCGCGACGGGCTTGCCCGCCGCGTCGCGCTTGACCGTGAGCGAGTAAGTTTCGGGCAGCCCCGTGAGCGAGTAGGTGTCTTTCGCGCGCTCGACCAACTCGTAGGGCGGCTGCCCGGCGACGACCATGTAGACCTTGCCGCCGCGCAGAGCGACCTCGCCCGTGAAGTTGCGGAAGCTGTACGTGCCGATGACCTCCTTGAGCGGCCCCGCGTACTCGGCCGTCGCGCCCGAAGGCGTCGCGGGCGTCGCGGGCGTCACGGCGGCTGCGGGCGACGGCTGCGGCTGCGCGCCGTTCCCGGCGACTGCGGGCGTCGCGGGCGTCGCGGGCTTGTCGGGACTGCCGACGAGGTTCGACCAGACGGCCTCCATCGCCGTCGCGCCCAATGGCGAGCCGGAGACGTTCGTCAGCATGACGAAGCCGAGTTTCTGTTCGGGCATCAGGGCGACGAGCGCGTTGAAGCCGTCGATGTTTCCGCCGTGCTCGGCGACCTTGTGGCCGCGCCACTCGCGCAGGAACCAACCGAGTCCGTAGCTTATGCGCCCGTCGGGACTAATCTTCGTCTGCGGCGTGAGCAGTTCGGCGAAGCTCTTCTCGGAGACGAGGCGTTGGCCGTCGAACGTGCCGCCGCCGGTCATCAGGCGAAGCCACTGCGCCATGTCGCGCGCGCTTGAGTTGATGGCCCCGGCCGCCGCCACCTGCGGGAAGTCGCGCATTGGGCGTCGGCGCGTCTCCTTCGTGTCGTCGTCGTACTCGTAGCCGAGCGAATAGTCGGGCGCTTTCAAGGTCTCGTCCACCGTCAGGTTCGACCCCTTCATTCCGAGCGGGCGGAAGATGCGCTCGCGCACCACGTCCTCCCACTTCTTCCCGTGCACCTTCGCGGCGACCTCGCCCGCCGCCGAATACATCACGTTCTGATATTGGAACTTCTCGCGCAGCTTCGCCGTCGGCTTGGCGAGTCCGGCGACGCGGATGACCTCCTCACGGTTGAGCGTGCCCGTGACCCAAGGGATGTCCGTGCGGTTCAGACCCGAGGAGTGCGAGAGCAGGTCGCGGACGGTTATCTTCGCGTCCGTCTCGGGGTCGCGCATGCGGAAGTATGGGAGATACTTTTTCGGCGAGTCTTCGAGCGAGAGCTTGCCCTCATCGACGCCGAGCATGACGGTCAAAGCCGTGAACGCCTTCGACGACGAGCCGATGGCAAACAGCGTGTCGGGCGTGACGGGCAGCTTCCTCTCAAAGTCCTTCACGCCGTACCCCTTCAGGAGCACGACGCGGTCGTCCTTCACCACGGCCAGCGCCATCCCCGGAATCCCCAGCTCTTGACGCTTCTCCTCAATCACCTTCTCGGCCGCCGCCAAACGCGCATGAAACTCCTCCGAGTCCAGCGCGACGCCCGCCGCCTGCCTCTGCGCCGATGCCTGACTCTGCCGCCGCGCCGCCGCCACATCTTGCGCCCGCGCCGTCGCTGCCGACCACGGCGCGAACATCAACGAGACGAAAGCCGCGACGAGCGCGAGGCTCAAAGTTTTTCTCCACATGCTCACTTGCCTGTTCTCCTGTTAAGAATTTCCCGGCCGCACTTCATGAGAGCCGCGCGAGGGCCGACGTGTTCGGACAATCTTGGGATGTGAGACGCGAATCCGTCTCGCGGGCCTCCCTTTTTTACGCAACACGCCGCACGAAAGTTTACGCGCGGGGCGACGCGATAGAGCGTCCCGACTGAAGAGACCTTGTCGTCTGAGTTCATGTAAACTACTTCGCGGAAGCTCCGACCGGGGCAACTCAAAGACGATGGATAAACCGTCGGTCATCACCACACGCAAGCCTCTCCCCTTCGGCGACCTGTCGCCGCTTGAGTTCGAGCGGATGAGCCTCTGGCTCGTCGAGCGCGAGGGCTACGTGCGCGCGCAGCACCTCGGCGAGACGGGGAGCGAGCAGGGGCGCGACGTGGTGGCCTACAGGCCGACGGACGGCGGCGAAGAGCTTTGGTACTTTCAGTGTAAGCGATACAACCGCATCGACGCCGCGACCTTGAAGAAGGAGGTCGACAAGTACGACGCTCTCGCCCTCGCGCACCCCGAAAGACGCCCGCACGGCATCGTCTTTGTCACCAACGCCTCCGTCTCGGCGAACGTGCGCGACGACGTTGAGCGATACTGCCAGCAGCACGGCTACGCCTACGACTTCTGGGCGCGCAACGAGTTGGACATGCGCGTCAAGCGTCACCCCGACATCGTCGCGGAGTTCTTCGACGCGGGGCGCGGCCTCGCGTCGCCCGTCGCCCCGCCCGCGCTTCATCAACTCCCCTCGCCCCCGCGCGACTTCACCGGACGCGAGAAGGAACTCCGTGAGCTACTGAGCGGAATCGAGCAGGGAGGCGCGACGATTTTGTGTCTGCGCGGGATGGGCGGCATCGGCAAGACCGCGCTCGCTTTGAAGCTGGCCGCGCAACTCGCGCCGCGTTACCCGGACGCGCAGTTCTACCTCGACTTGAAGGGCGCGAGCGCGCAGCCGCTCTCGGCAGCGGACGCGATGCTCCACGTCGTCCGCGCCTACGACCCGACGGCCCGGCCGCCCGACAGCGACGCCGAACTGAGCGCGCGTTACATGTCACTGCTCCACGGCCGGCGCGCGCTCCTCCTGATGGACAACGCCGCCGGACGCGAACAGGTCGAGCCGCTCATCCCGCCCGATACCTGTCTCCTCCTCGTCACCTCGCGCCGGCGCTTCTCGCTACCGGGCCTCTTCGACAAAGACCTCGACAGACTCTCGCCCGACGAAGCGCGCGCCCTTCTTCTCAAAATCGCCCCGCGCATCGCCGAGCACGCCGACGAAATCGCGCGACTCTGCGGACAACTCCCGCTCGCGCTCCGCCTCGCCGCTTCCGCCCTCGCCGAGCGCAAAGACTTGAGCGCCTCCGACTACGCGCGCCGCTTGAACGACACGAGGAAGCGTCTCGAACTCGTCGAAGCCTCGCTCACTCTGAGCTACGACCTACTCACTCCCGACCTCCAAAAACTCTGGCGCATCCTCGCCGTCTTCCCCGACACGTTCGCCATCGAGGCGGCCGCATCCGTGTGGGTGATGGAACAGGACGACGCGCAAGATTCACTCAGCGAGTTGGTCAAATACAGCATCTTGGAGTGGGACGAAGACACGTCGCGCTACGGCCTCCACGACCTCGCGCGCCTCTTCGCCGACTCCCGCCTGAGTGATGAAGGGCGAGACGACGGGCGGAGGCGTCATGCCTCCCACTACATGAAGATTCTTTGGGCGGCCGATCAGCTCTATAAACAGGGCGGCGCGGGGCTGAAGCGCGGGATTGCGCTATTCGATTCGGAGTGGCCCAACATCCGGGCCGGTCAGTCGTGGGCCGGGGGGGGGGCGAGCGGGGACGACGCGGCGGCGAGGCTCTACGTCAGCTACAGTAGCTTCGGGGCGCTTCTCTTCGACCTGCGCATGCACCCGCAGGAGCGTATTCGCGGGTGGGAAGCCGCGATAGCAGCCGCGCGGCGGTTAAAAGACCGCGCCGCTGAAGGCGCGCTGCTGAACGTGTTGGGCACGGCCTATTTCGACTCGGGCGACGCGAGGCGGGCCGTCGAATGTTATGAACAAAGTCTGGTCATCGCACGTGAGTTTGGCAACTCCCGCAGCGAGGTCGACGCCTTGGGCAACCTCGGTAACGCTTACGTCGCGTTGAACGCGCCGCGCCGCGCCATCGAATACTGTGAGCAGGCTCTAGCACTGGCGCGGGAGCTCGGCGACCGTAGCCTCGAAGGCTCCATACAGGGCGTTCTTGGTAACGCCTATGACGCCTTGGG
>DASUNL010000578.1:0-2038 GCA_036277175.1 Pyrinomonadaceae bacterium
CGCCGGCAGAAGCGTCTCTGTTATGACCCCAGCCATCGCCATCGTCCTCGTCCTCCTGCTCGTCGCGCTCATCCTGTTCGCGACCGAGCGCATCCCCGTCGACGTGGTGACGCTCCTGCTCGTCGTCGCGCTCGTCCTCACGCGGACGCTCGACGTGAAAGACGCCTTCGCGGGCTTCGGCAACGACATCGTCATCACCATCGCCGGACTCTTCGTCCTGACCGGCGGACTGGTCAAGACGGGCGTCGTCGACTTGGTCGGCCGACGGTTGCACCGGACGGCGGGCGGGAACGAATTCCTGCTCGCCTCGCTCATCATGTTCACGGCCGCCGCGTGCGCTTCCGTGATGAAGAACACGACGACGACGGCGATGTTCGTCCCCGTCGTTCTGGGCATCGCCGAGCGCGCGCGCGTGCAGCCGTCGAAGCTTTTGATGCCGCTCGCCTTCGGGGCCATTCTCGGCGGGACGTGTACGCTCATCGGCACTTCGACGAACCTCGCCGTCTCGGGCGCGCTCGCGCGCCTCGGCGAGAGTGAAGAACTCGTCAAGCAGTTCCCAATCGCCGACCGTGCGCTTCTCCAGCCCTTCTCGATGTTCGAGCTGACGCCCGTCGGCGTCTGCATCGTCGTCGTCGGGATGCTCTACATGCTGGCGTTGGGTTTGAGACTTCTGCCCTCGCGCGGCGCGGCCGAGTCTCTGTCGGAGCAGTACCGGATGCGCGAGTTCATGTCGGAGGTCTTAGTCCTCGACACCTCGCCGCTCGTCGGCCGCACGCTCGCCGAGGCGAACCTGACGACCGCGCTCGACCTCACGGTCGTCGGCATCCTGCGCGGCACGAAGGGGCGCATCGCGCCGCACGCCGACGTGAAGATAGAGGCCGCCGACCTCCTCCTCGTGCAGGGCCGCGCCGAAGACATCCTGCGCGTCAAGACCGAGGCGGGCATCGAGATTCGTTCCGACTTCGAGCTGAACGACCAGTATTTGGAGGCGGGCGACGTCGAGCTGTTCGAGGTGATGGTCTTGCGCGGCTCCGACCTCAACGGGCGGACGCTGCGCGGGATGAACTTCCGCGACCGCTACGACATGACCGTGCTCGCCATCAACCGCCACGGCGTCGCGTGGCTCTCGAAGCTGAGTTCAGTCATCTTGAAGTTCGGCGACGTGCTCCTGGTGCAGGGGACGCGCAACCGCGTCGAGCAGTTGGCGGCCGAGGGGAATTTGCTGCTGCTCGAAGACGTGTCGAAGCGGCGCGAGCGCGCCGGCAAACGCATCTGGGCCGTGCTCGCCTTCGCCGTCTTCATCTTCTTCTCGCTGACGAAGCTGATGCCGCTCTCCATCGCCATCCTCGTCGGCGTGCTGATTCTTTTGGCGACGCGCACCGTCCACACGCAGGAGCTTTACGACCTCGTCGACTGGCGGCTCGTCGTGCTCATCGCGGGGATGATTAGCTTCGGCGTGGCGATGGAGAAGACGCAGGCCGACCAGTTCCTCGCCGACCTAATCACCAACAACTTCGCCTCCTACGGGGGGCTTGCGGTCTTGGCCGGCTTCTTCGTCCTGACGGTCGCGCTCACGCAGCCGATGTCCAATCAGGCGGCGGCCCTCGTCGTCTTACCCATCGCGGTCAAAGCCGCGCTCACTTTGGGCCTCAACCCGCGCACGTTCGCCATCGCCGTCACCTACGCCGCGTCGTGCTCATTCCTGACGCCCTTAGAGCCGGCCTGCGTGCTCATCTACACGCCGGGGCGCTACCGCTTCTTCGACTTCGTCAAGGTCGGCTCGATTCTGACGGCGGCCGTCTTCCTCGTCGTCATGCTGCTCGTGCCGGTCTTCTGGCCGCTGTAAAAGAAGGCAGAAGTGAAGGCCATCAATCGTGAATCGTTAATCGTCAATCGGAAGAGCCTGTCTTTCACGATTCACGATTCACGGCCTCCGTCCTTTTGCCTTCTTTGAGGCGGTTGCGTTTTGCCCCTCGCCTTCATATAATGCGCGGGCTTCCGGACACGGCCGAGCAGGGTGGCGAAGGGCGTCCGGGGC
>DASUNL010000579.1:0-10203 GCA_036277175.1 Pyrinomonadaceae bacterium
CTCGGCCGTCGCGCCCTCGCCCGAGATGGTCTGCGGCAGGGTGAACGAGCGCGAGAACGTCCCGTAGGCGCGCTCGACGCGGTGATAGTTGTCCGTCTCCTCGCGCTTCTCGAAGCGCCGCTCGCCGCGCAGGGTCAGGACATTGTTCTCGACCGTCAGCTCGAAGTCTTCGCGGTTCATGCCGGGAAGCTCGGCTTCGAGGACGATCTGATCCTTGTTCTCGTAGATGTCGACGGTCGGCGTCCAAGCGCCGCGCGCGATGCCCTCGTCGCCGAAGTTGCGGCCGAGGTTCGTCGAGAAGAGGCGATTGACCTCCTCTTGGAGCGAACGAAGCTCACGGAAAGGGTCGTAACGGGTGATGCTCATAACTAACCTCCTAAAACTTTTAAGTTTCGCCCTGACACGGACTCACGTCTCCGGACGACATTCGACCAAAGAGCGTGGGGTGTCAGTAATGAGCGCAGGGGAATAATAAACCTTGAGTGCGTCCTTGTCAAGTATGCCTCCGGCGACCGGTGGTCAGGAGTAGAGGTCTTACTTATTCGGCATATTCACGGAAACAAAGAATAATGTTTGACGTATAGATAGCTGCGGCGTACAATGTGCGGCGCGACTCGGACTCTTGAAAACTCATTTTGAAGCTTATGATTGACGAAAAAGACGCGCGCATCCTCGAAATTCTACAGAGGGACGGGCGTGCGACGAACGTGGAGCTGGCGCGGGCCGTCGAGTTGACGCCTTCGGCGACGCTTGAGCGCGTGCGCAAGCTCGAAGAGCGCGGGCTGATTAGAGGCTACACGGCTCTGCTCGACCCGCAGGCTCTGGAACTGGGTTTGTTGGCCTTCGTCTTCCTGCGCGTGGACGAGAGGGAAGACAGCGTCGTCGGCTCGGAGCCGACGGCCGAGGGGCTGGCCGCCCTGCCGTCAGTTCTGGAGTTGCACCATCTGGCGGGCGAAGACTGTTTCATCGTCAAGGTGCGCGCGCGCGACACGGACGACCTCTACCGCATCCTGCGCGACGAGTTGGGGCGCTTCAAGGCGGTACGCGCGACGCGCACGACCATCGTCCTCAAGACGGTCAAGGAGTCGGGGCTTCTGCCTTTGAGAAGGGAAGGCGAGGAGGGGTGATGGCGACCGACAGGGAGAAGTTGGGGGCTTACGGCGCATGGGCGTCGGTCTGTTTCTTCTGGGGGACGACCTACCTCGCCATCAGCGTCGGGCTTGAGACGTTCCCGCCGATGCTCTTCGCGGGCCTGCGTTTCTTGACGGCAGGCGTCATCCTCTTTCTGTTGATGAGCCGCCAGAGGAACGTGCGTCTGCCACGGGGGCGCGAGTGGGTTTCTTTGACCGGTGTCGGACTAGCTTTGCTCGCCGTCGGCAACGGATCGGTCGTGTGGGCGCAGCAGTATCTAACGAGCGGGATGGCGGCGTTACTCGTCGCGACGGGGCCGTTCTGGGTGGCGACGCTCGAAGGCTTGCGCGCGGACGGCGAGCGAGTCAACCGTTGGGGCGTGCTGGGTCTGCTCCTCGGTTTCGGCGGACTCGGAATCTTGGTCGCGCCAAAGCTCTTCGGCGCGGAGTTGGGCGTCGGATATCTGGCAGGGGTCTTGGCGATTCAGTTGGCGTGCTTCTCTTGGTCGGCCGGGTCGGTCTACGCGAAGCACAATCAGGTGGGCGTGCATCCTTTGATGGGCGCGTCGGTGCAGATGCTGGCGGCGGGCGTGGCGCTGACTCTGTTGGGGACGTTCACGGGCGAGTGGGGAGTTTTGCGCGTCAGCCCGCGCAGCCTCGCGGCACTCGCTTATCTCGTCGTGTTCGGCTCAATCGTGGCCTACGGGTCGTACATCTACGCGATGCAGAAGCTGCCGCTCTCGATCGTCTCGACCTACACCTACATCAACCCGGTCATCGCCGTCCTGCTCGGGTGGGCGGTGCTCGGCGAAGGACTCGACTGGCGCATGGCGCTCGGCGCGTCGGTCATCTTGGGCGGCGTCGCGCTCGTGAAGGCCGCGCCGAAATTGTCTTCGCGCAGGCGGGCGCGGCTGGACGAACAAGAGAAGTCGCACCTCGAACGATTACGACATGGCAACTCGCAAAACCTCGCGGCTCGTTAAAAACTTCGGAAGAGGAGAGACGGACGATGGACTTGCGTTTCCCTGCGGGGCAGTTTCAGAAGGCGGACAGCTATAGTGAAGACGAGCGCGCGCGTTTCATCGCGGAGATTGAGGAAACGCCCGCTCGTCTGCGCGCGGCGGTCGAGGGTTTGACGGCCGAGCAGTTGGAAGCGCCCTACAGGCCCGACGGCTGGACTGTGCGTCAGGTCGCGCACCACCTGCCCGACAGCCACATGAACGGCTACAGCCGGATGAAGATGGCTCTGACCGAAGACGAGCCGACGATTAAGACTTACTTTGAAGACCGTTGGGCGCAGTTGGCCGACACGCGCACCGTGCCGGTCGAAGTCTCGCTCGCGCTGCTCGAAGCTTTGCACGAGCGTTGGGTCACAATCTGGCGCTCGCTCACGCCTGCGGAGTTCACGCGCAAATTCAAGCACCCCGATTTTGGCGCGCTCACGCTCGAACAGCACCTCGCGCTCTACGCATGGCACGGACGCCACCACGTCGCGCACATCACCTCCCTGCGCGAGCGCATGGGATGGTGAAGGAGCAGTCAGCAATCAGCTTTCAGCAGTCAGCTTTCAGCGGCCGCCGATGCGTTGCCACTCCATTTAATTAACACTACGTGCGGGTTCACTTCCGGCTGACTGCTGAAAGCTGATTGCTAAAAGCTAATTCAGTCTAAAGAAGCGGCGGATGGAGGCGAGGAGGCCGGAGGCGGCGCGCTCGGTCTCCTGTTCGTCGGCGGGGCGCTCGTCGAGTTGCGCGCGGCGTTGGGCGATGGTGCGGCTGAGCGCGTCGGCGAGGTCGGGGTTGGTGTCGAAGAGGTGCTTCATCGCCTCGTAGCCAATCTCGAAGACCTCGGTCTCGTCGGCCGCGACGACGTTGGCCGTGCGCGGCTCGCCCGTGAAGAGCGCCATCTCGCCGAAGAAGTCGCCGCCGCGCAAGGTGTTGACGGTGCGCTCCTGCCCGTCCTCCCCGACCCGCACCTCGACCTCGCCGTCGTGGATGACGAACATCGAGCCGCCGCGCTCGCCGGCGTGGATGATGGTCTCGCCGGGGGCGAAGACGCGGCTCGTCGCGTTCTCGGCGAGCGTCTCGGTCTCGTCGCGGCTCAGGGGCGAAAAGATTTCGATGTCTGAGAGGCGCGCGGTGATTTGGTCGAAGTCGCGGTCGGCGGGCGCGTCCGCGCGCTCGATGTGAACCTGCACCGGGTAGGAGAAATTGAGGCCCGCGCGGCGGAAGGCGTACCAGATGCGCTGGCGGACGAGCGCGTCGGTGTCGTTGTGGCGCGCGTAGTCTTGAAGCCAGTACTTGACCTCGTAGTCGACGCCGGAGTCGCCCAAGCTGCGGATGCGCACGTTCGGCGTCATGTAGCGCAGGACGTTGTCGCACTCGCGCACGGCCTCGCGGACGACGTGGATGACTTTGGCGGGCGAGTCGCTGTACTCGGTGCTGAAGAAGACGAGGCGCGCGTTGGCGTTCGTGCGCGGGCAGACGACGATTGACTCCTTCGACAGGCTGCTGTTGCTAAAGAGCACGATGTGGTTCTGAAACGTCCGCACCTTGACGGCCCGCCAAGTGATGCCCTCGACCACGCCCGTCCACTGCCCCACCGTTATCACGTCGCCCACCTGAAACGGCTTGTCCGCGTGCAGCGACACCCCCGCGAAGAGGTTTCCCAAAGTCTCCTGTAACGCAAGACCCAAGATGACGCCCAAGAGCGCAGAGGTCGGGAGTAGCGCGCCGAGCGAGAGGTTCGGGTAGAAGTATTTGAGGACGAAGACGACGAGCAGCGTGTAGGCGACGAGGGCGAAGAGGTCGCGGACGAGGCGCGGGGCGTCCTGACCTTTGCGCCGCCGGAAAAGGTGGAAGACCGCCTCGCCCGCGAGCCGCACGATGACGAACGAGAACGCGAGCCACGCCAAGACGAAGAGGGTGTTGAGCACCCACCAGTAGGCGAGGAAAGAATTCTTCAGCGCCTCGGGCGCGTCCTCCGGAGGCGGGGGCGGCGAGAAGGGGCGCAGCGTGTAGTAGGCGAGCGCGAAGAGCGCCGCCAGAAGCGCCGGCACGAGGAGTTGTTTGCGGAGTCCCGGTCTTTTCACCATCGCGGAAGCGTGTTTCAGCGTCGCGCGCCGTCGCGCGGGCGTCGCGGATTATACCGGAGATTCTAAAGCAGCGTGCCGCGCAAAATGAGCGCGGCGAAGGTGAAGTAGATGACGAGGCCCGTCACGTCGACGAGCGTCGCGATGAAGGGGGCCGACGAGGTGGCCGGGTCGAAGCCGAGGCGGCGCAGCACGAACGGGAGCATCGACCCGGCGAGCGTCCCCCACAGGACGATGCCGACGAGCGTCAAAGAGACGGTCAGCGCGACGAGCGTCGCGTGCTCGCCGTAGACGGGCGAGAAGCGCGACCAGATTTCGATGCGCAGGAATCCGATGACGCCGAGAATCGAACCCAAGGCCACGCCCGACAGAATCTCGCGCCGCATCACGCGCCACCAGTCACTCAGACGAACCTCGCCAATCGCCATCGCGCGGATGACGAGCGTCGCCGCCTGCGAGCCGGAGTTCCCGCCCGAAGAGATGATGAGCGGGACGAAGAGCGCGAGCACGACGGCCTTCGTTATCTCGTCCTCGAAAAATCCCATCGCCGTCGCCGTGAACATCTCGCCTAAGAAGAGGACGATGAGCCACCCGGCGCGCTTGCGAATCATGCTCGTGAGGCCCGCCTGCATGTAAGGCTCTTCGAGCGCCTCCATGCCGCCGAGCTTGTGTATATCCTCGGTCGCCTCCTCCTCGGCCACGTCCAAAACGTCGTCCATGGTGACGATGCCGATGAGGACGCCTGCCGAGTCGGTGACGGGCAGAGCGTTGCGGTCTTCGCGGCCGAAGACGAGGACGGCCTCTTCCTGATCGTCGGTCGCCTTGAGCGCGA
The DNA here is from genome assembly GCA_036277175.1 of Pyrinomonadaceae bacterium. Lineage (GTDB taxonomy): Bacteria > Acidobacteriota > Blastocatellia > Pyrinomonadales > Pyrinomonadaceae > DASQDT01. Next base: position 5,054 of record DASUNL010000579.1, read on the forward strand.
CGAAGCGGTGATCCATCAGGTCGGAGATTTTGTTCTCGGGCGGCGCGAGCAGGAATTCGCGGATGCGTATGTCGTCGATGAGTTCGCCGCGCTCGTTGACGACGTAGATGACGGAAAGCGTCTCGCTGTCGCGGCCGTGGCGGCGGATGTGGTCGAGCGCGCGCGCGATTGTCCACTCCTCTTTGACGCGCACGTAGTCGGGCGTCATCAGACGGCCGATGCTCCCCTCGGGGTAGCCGAGTAGCGAGACGGCGACGGCGCGCTCGTCGGGCGTGAGCATCGCGAGCAACTGCAAGGTGACGGCGGCCGGAAGCTCTTCCAAAAGCTCCGTGCGGTCGTCGGGCGACATGTCGTTAAGGAGTCGCGCCACGTCGCGCTCGGCCATCGCCTTGAGGAGTTGCTCCTGCTGTTCGAGTTCGAGGTACTCGAAGACGTCGGCCGCCATCTCGCGCCGTAGCAGCCGGAAGACGATGACCTGCTCTTCGGTCTCCAACTCGGAAATCAACTCGGCCAACTCGGTCGGCGTCCGTTCGAGCAGACGCCTTCGCAGCGCCGCGAACTCGCGCGCGCGGATCAGGCTTTCGAGATCGGGCTGCTGCACCTCGACGGACACGTTGACTGCGGTCTCCTGAGTTAGTTTGCGCGGGCGCGGCGCACGAAGGCTTTTCGCGCCACGCCCGGCCGCGAATGGCGCGCGGGCGTGCGAGGGAAAATCAAAGCGCCGCTTTGCTGAAAGAGCGGATGATAGCACGGCGCGCCCGCCCGGCGAGACGCGCGGCGGGCGGGTAGTGTCATAAATTCGGATTAGAGATAGAATTCTCGAACGACGACTGGCGGCATCACGCTACGGACGGACAGTCCTTGTGCCGCACGCAGGACGCGGGAGCGGTCGTCGTCGCGGGCGCATCGGGAAGAAGGGAGACGACGCGATGAAGGTGCTTCTGGCAATCGACGAATCCGAGTATTCGGAAAACGCGGTCAACGAAGTGGGAGAACGCGCGTGGACTCCCGGCACGACGGTTCGCGTGCTGCACGTCGTCGAGAAGTTCGTGCCGACCGCGCAGGAACTTTGGTACGACGCGGGCGGCGACCTCGAACGCCTGAAGGCGGAGGCGGCGGAGCGCGGCAGGGAGATGACGGAGCGCGCCGCCAAGTGGCTGCGCGGGCGTGGGCTTCAGGTCGAGACGGCGTTGCGCGAAGGCGACCCGCACAAGCTGATAGTGGAGGAGGCGAAGCAGTGGGGCGCAGACCTCGTCGTCGTCGGCTCGCACGGCTACACGGGCCTCAAGCGTCTGCTTCTGGGCAGCGTCGCGCAGTCGGTCGTCGACGACGCGACGTGCCCGGTCGAGGTCGTCCACCAAAAGGAGGCGGGCGGCGGAAGCGACGGCGAGTGAACGGCGGGCTTTAGACGTCCGCGCCGGGGAGCGACGCACGGCGCGCGGAAAAGGCTTTTGCGGGATAAGGCTATTGCAAAGGCCGGGCCTTTTATCCTATCCTCGCCCTCGTCAGCCGAACGAGCGCGTCTGTCAGTGCCCTTCTTGAAGGGTTCGGTTCTTCCGCAGCCGCACGTATCTTCTTCTTCCAAACTATGCTCATCGTCGGGACGGAGTGGCTCATCGAAGCGTCTGGGTGCGACGCGCGCGCCCTGCGCGACGCCGCGACTCTCGGCGCGCTCGTCGGGCGCGTCGTCGCGGAACTCGACCTGCGCGTGGTGGGCGACGCGCACTGGCACAAGTTTCCGGGCGAGGGCGGCGTGACCGGCCTCTTGCTTCTGTCGGAATCGCATCTGGCCTGCCACACCTACCCCGAGCTTGGGGTCGCGACCTTCAACCTCTACTGCTGCCGCGCGCGGCCGCGCTGGCCTTGGGAGGAGCGACTCGCCGAGGCGCTCGGCGCGACGCACGTCGCCGTGCGCGAGTTCGACCGCACGGCCCGCGCGTGTGAAGACGACTCGACGGCCGAAGAGCTTTGCGAAGAGCGCGTCGGAGGGGCGGCGTGGTGAGTACGGTACAGGCGAACTGCCCGGCGTGCGGCGCGGAGGTGCTCTTTAAAAAAGGCTCCTCGGTCGTCGTCGTCTGCTCATACTGCAACTCGGTCGTCGCGCGCACCGACCGCGGCCTCGAAGACTTGGGCCGCGTCGCCGAAGTCACCGACTCCGGCTCGCCGCTCGAAGTCGGACTTCGCGGCGTCTATCGCGGCACGGCCTTCGAGCTGACGGGGCGCGCGCAACTAGGCCACGCGGCCGGAGGCATGTGGGACGAGTGGTACGCGGCATTCGCCGACGGCCGTTGGGGCTGGCTCGCCGAGGCGCAGGGCCGTTTCTACATGAGCTTTCAAGCGCCCGCGTCGGTTCACGTCCCGCCGTTCGAGGAGCTGAACGTCAGCGCGCCCGTCCCCGGCATCCCGGTCGCCGTCCCGCTCGTCGTCGCGGAAAAAGGCGACGCGCGGATGGTCGCGGCCGAGGGCGAGATTCCCTACAAGCTCATCCCCGGCGAGTCTTACCAATACGCAGACCTCTCGGGCGCGGGCGGCGTCTTCGCGACGATTGATTACAGCGAAGAGGCGGCGCTCGTCTTCGTCGGGCGCGAGGTCGAGTTCGAGGAGTTAGGGATTGCGGCGACCGAAAGGACGCGCGAGCGCGAGGCGCGCAAGGTCGCGTCGGCGCAGCTCTCGTGCCCGAACTGCGGCGGCCCGCTTGAGCTTCGCGCGCCCGACGCGGCCGAGCGCGTGACGTGCCCGAATTGCGGCTCGCTCCTCGACATCAATCAAGGCAAGCTCCGTTACTTGACGACGCTCAAGTTCGTCGGCTTCAAGTTCGACATCCCCTTGGGCGCGGTCGCCGAGTTCGAGGGGCAGAAGATGACGGTCATCGGGCAGATGACCCGCAGCGTCGAGTTCGAGGGCACGCGCTACTTCTGGCAGGAGTATCTGCTCTACAACCCGGCCGTCGGTTTTCGCTGGCTCGTGCAGTCGGACGGTCACTGGAGCTACGTGCGGCCCGTGCCGCCGGGCGAGGTGACGGACGGCGACAAGTACGCGCGCTTCGGCGGGCGACGCTTCAAGAAGTTTCAGGACGCGACGGCGCGCGTCGAGTACGTGGCGGGCGAGTTCTACTGGAAGGTCGAGGCCGGTGAGCAGGCGCGCGCCGTCGATTACGTCAACGCGCCGGGGATGCTCTCGAAGGAGACTTCTTCGTTCGGCGGCTCGCAGGAGGTCAACTGGTCGCACGGCACTTACATGCCGGTGCGCGACGTCGCGAAGATGTTCGGCGTGGAGTTGCCGCGCCCGACCGCGCCGGTCGCGCCCAACCAGCCGTTCCCGCACAAGCGCGTCTACAAGTACTGGGCGCTCTTCCTGCTCGTCGCGCTCCTCGCCTCGCTCGCGGCCACGCTCTTCGACGCGCGGCGCAAAATCTTCGAGCAGACTTTCGTCTTACAGCCCCAACCGACCTCGACGCCCACGCCCGACGCGGCGGCCGCGACGCCGGCGACGACGACGACGGGCCGCCCGCGCGTCATACGTCTGCCCGACGGCCGCACCGTCACTATCCCTCCGGGCGGCGCGCCCGTCATCTCGCCCTCGCCGGGCACGTTCACCGGCACAATCCCGACGCCCGTCGAGGGCGGGCAGGTCATCTTCACCGACGCCTTCGAGATTGCGCCGCGCCAGAACCTGCGCGTGACGGCCGAGACGAACGTCGACCAGAGCTACATGTTCGTCGGCGGCGACTTCATCAACGAGGAGACGGGGCTCGTGCAGCAGTTCGACATCCCCGTCGAGTTCTACAGCGGCGTCGAGGGCGGCGAGAGCTGGACGGAAGGCAAGAAGGAAGAGGACGTCTACATCTCGGCGCTGCCCGGAGGGCGCTACACGATGCGGCTCGAAGCGCAGTGGGAAGACTGGAAAGGGCCGAGCGAGCCGCGCCTGACCGTGCGCGTCGAGCAGGGCGTGGCGCGCGGGCTCAACCCCGCCCTCGCGCTCATCGCCATCTCCGTCATCCCCTTGCTCGTCGCCTTCCGCCATTTCAGCTTCGAGCGGAAGCGTTGGGCCGACAGCGCGTTCAACCCTTACGAGTCGAGCGATTCAAGCGAGTAGAAGTATGTTGACTAAATTCTATCTCCTGTTCGGCGGCGCGGTCGTGGCCGCCTACTTGGCGGCGGCCGCGCTCGGCTGGGAGGTCGGCAGCCCGCAGCGGCAGATGCTCCCGGCCGACGTGCGCAACTCGCCCGGCGGCTACCGCTCGTTCCACTTCTGGCATGCTGGCTATCGCGGAGGAAAGTGATGCTGAACCTGCTCTTCGTCGCACAGGCAGTGAGTCCGTCGCCCGTCGTGCGCGGGATGTCGGTGACCGAGGTCGGCAACGTGCTTTTGAGCACATTGGCCTTCACCGTCTTCGGGCTGGTCTTCTTCGCCCTCGCCTACGTCGTCATCGTCAAGACGACGCCGTTCTCGATTCGCAAGGAGATCGAGGAGGATCACAACACGGCGCTCGCCATCGTCATCGCCTCGGTCATCCTCGGCATCGCGCTCATCATCGCCGCCGCGATCCAAGGGTAGAAGCTGTCAGCGCCGAGCGGTCAGCTTTCAGCTAACAGAGGGCGAGCCGAGGTGACGCATTCCGGCGGCGACCCGCGTTGCGGCGTTCGGCCGTGGGCTGAAAGCTGATTGCTCAAAGCTGACCGCTTCCCCATGAACCGCACCCCGATACTTTTCTTAAACGTCCTCATCATCGCCACCTGCGGACTCGTCTACGAGCTTCTGGCGGGGACGCTCGCCTCCTACGTCTTAGGCGACTCGGTCACGCAGTTCTCGCTCATCATCGGCCTCTACCTCTTCGCGATGGGCATCGGCTCGTGGCTCTCGCGCTTCGTCGAGGCGGAGCTTGCGCGCCGCTTCATCGACATCGAACTCGGCGTCGCCATCCTCGGCGGGGCGTCAGCGCCGCTTCTTTTCCTCAGCTTCGCCAACCTCTCCTATTTTCAGGTCATCCTCTACGGCGTCGTCCTCATCATCGGCACGCTCGTCGGCTTAGAGATTCCGCTCCTGATGCGGATACTCAAGGACCATCTCGACTTTAAAGAGTTGGTCGCGCGCGTGCTCGCCTTCGACTACATCGGCGCGCTCGTCGCCTCGCTGCTATTTCCCATCTT
>DASUNL010000580.1:0-7882 GCA_036277175.1 Pyrinomonadaceae bacterium
GCGCGCCCTCGACGCGGCGGGCGCGCGCCGGGTCGGTCACGTCGAAGACCTTCAAGCCCTCTTCGTCGACGACGAAGGCGTAGCGGAATTGAATCGCGACGGCCTTCGGATGTTTGACGGCGGGAGCGTCGAAGCGCGCGACGACCCGAGGCCGCAAGGGGTCGTCCAAGTTGATGATGACGAGCGCGCTGTCGGTCGTCACGTAGGCGTGCGTGCCCGCAATCTGGATGTTGTTCGCGCCGTCGAGCGCGCCGCCGGGGTTGAAGGTCAGTTCGCGTTTGAGGAAGTTGTTGGTCGGCACGCCGTCGAGGAGTGTCGCCGCGCCGACGAGAATCAGCCCCTCTTCGCGGTCGGCGACGTAGATGTAGCCGTAGAGCGGATGAATCGGCTGCTCCTCGTTCGGCAGAGGATGCGGGCGCGCGGCGCGCTCTTCGGGCGAGAGCTTCTGCCACTCTTCGAGTCGGCGGCGCGCCTCTTCGGGCGAGATGAACGTTCCATCAGACGCGAGACGCCAGCGCGCCGGGTCGACGGCCAGCGTCGTCGGCGCGGCGACGGCCGTCGCGTACTTCGTGTCGACGTAAAACTTCTGTCCGAGCGGCGAGACGGGCGCGGTCACGATGCGCTCGGAGAAGCCCTTGTGGTCAATCTGCGCGACGTCGTAGACGCGCAAGCCGCCGCGCCCCGCCGCGACGTAGGCGTACTCGCCGCGCAGTTGCACCTGCAAAACTTCAGGGTTGCCCTTGTGCTCGTAGAAGGTTTTGAGTTGTCGCCCCGACGCGACGAACCGCGCGAAGTTGTCGGGGAAGGCGACCTTGTGCAGCGTCGAGCCGTAGACGGCCTGCGGCTCGGCGCGCTCTGTGACGGGCACGACTTCGAGCGAGTGCTCGGCGGCGACGTAGACGTAGCGTCCCATGAAGTTGACGAAGTTCGTGCCCTGCAAAAGTAGCTGCGCCATCCAAGCGTTGTTGTCGCCCGCCTCGGAGACGTGACAGTCGGCGCAGCCCTTCGTCTCGCGCGAGCGGACGGTGTGCGGGACGTGCGTGTTGAAGGCTTGGCCGTTGAAGCCTTCGGCCGAGACGGTCTGCTGCTGCGAGTAAATCCACTCGCGGTTCTGGTTCTGCGAACTGACGAGGACGGCCGACGAAGAGCGGACGGGCGCGACGCGGTTTCCCGTCACCGTCCCGTCGCGGCCGAGCATGAAGACGTCGTCGCGTAAGACCTGATAGTTGTAGGAGGTGAAGTTGCGCGACTCGTCGCCCTCGTTGTGGCGGTTGGGCATCTTGCGGTTGGCCGTCATCGAGAGATGACATCCGAAACAGCTCGTCATCCATGAAGAGTGGCACGCGAAGCAGGTCATCTTGCTGTCGGGGTGCGCGAGCTTTGCTTCGTCCTTCTCTTCGGGGACGGGTTCGCCCCACGTCTCCATGCCGTCGTCGTTTAGGCGGACGGTCTTCGCGTAGTGCGAGCGCCAGTTGTAGTCGGGGCGGCCGGGTGTGACAGTATCCAAGGTCTGCGGCACGCGCCACCAGAGTCCCGGCTCGACGAGCGAGTTCTGAATCACGTCGCCGCGACGCAACGTGACGTCGCGTCCCGCGAGCTTGCGCGTGCCGTCTTCGGTGACGCGCTCGAAGACGGGGACGCGCGCGCCTTCCGAGTTCTTCGTGTAGAGGTTGCGCGCGAGAAGTCGCGGCCCTGAGCGCGGCGCGGCGAGGCGTCGGCCCGCGCCTTTCTCAAGTGTGAGCTTGCCGTCTTTTTCGACGACGGACTGCCCGGCGGCGGGGCCGGAGGTGACGAGCGTCGCCGCTTTGCTGATAGTGCCGTGGCAATCGACGCAGCCGATTTCGACGGCCGCGCGCGGCTCGTTGTAGAGAATGCCGTTGCCGTGCGAGTCCTGCCGGAAGTGGCAGTCGATGCAATGCATGCCGCGTTCGAGATGGATGTCTTTGAGGTGGACGGGCTGACCTGCGGGCGGCTCGGTCGTCGAGTCGCCATCCGTGTCTCTGTACTCGACGGCGCGTCGAAGTTTATCGGCCGTCACGTCTCGGACGACCTCGCCCTCGGAGTCGAGCAGATAGCCGCGACGGTTCTTCTTAAAGACGGCGCGGTAGACCCAGCCGTGGCCGTTGAAGGCGGCGAACTGCGTGCGCGTCAAGTTCCGATTGAACTCGGGCGTGCCGGTCTTCAACAGAAAGTCGCGCCCCGACCAGAGGCCGCGCAGGGAAGCGGCTTCGGGGTTGCGGTCGAGCACACGCTGCTCGTCCTCTTGCGAAGGATTGCGCTGGCGCGCGGGATACATCTTGTCGCCTTCAGTCTCGTTGTCCCACCAAGTAAAGCCCAAGAAACTCGCGACCATGTTCGTCCCCGGATGCATGTGGCAGACCATGCACTGCGAGGTCGGAATCTGTAAGGTCAACTGATGACGGACGGGGTGGCCCGACTCGCCGCGCCGAGTAGCGAAGCTCTTATCTTCGGTCGCCGTCGTTCCGGTGTTGCCGTAACCAGCGTAGACGGGGCTTGAATGGACGACGCTCGTGTCGTTGGCGTAGACGACGTGACAGGCCGTGCAGCCGGAGGAGCGATAGTCGCCGGGGTGGTCGTTCGTGCCGAGGAAGTTTAGGGTCGGGTCGAGCAGGCGCGTCTTTTGAATGCCGAGGTAGACGGGGTCTGTGCGGTTGGCCGTGCCGAAGCCGCGCGCGCTCAAACCCTTGTCGGGCTTGCCCGGCTCTTCTTCCTTGTCGGGCAGACCGACTTCGAGCCGTCGACGCCCGCCGCGCTCGAAGACGCGCAGGACGTTGCCGGGCTGCGACACTTCCCAACGCGGCAGAGGGTCGAGGAAGGAAAGTACGCCGCGCAGACGACGGAGCGACTCCGTCGGTTCCGGAATTTGAATCAGACGCTCGGGCGCGCCCGTCGCCTCCGAGTAGCTTTCGCCGAAGCGCGCGTCCTTCAGGGGGTAGCCGCTGTTGTTGTAGAGGGCCGCGCCCCAGAGCATCGCGCCGTGGCGCATCATGCTGCTCATCGTCGCTTCGACTTCGGCCGCGTGACAGCCCGAACTGCTGCACGTCAAAGAGGCGACGCGCAGGTCGCCGGGGTTGATGAAGCGGACGAACTCGCGGCTCTCTTCGGCGAGCAGAGTGTTCGTCCGCTCCGGGTTCGCGCTCGAAGGTTTGCCGTCGCGCCGCCAGCGCGAGGGGAAGCGCGGCCGTACGTGCGCCTCGTCTTCAGTTTTGCCGAAGGGGTTTCCGCCGTGGCAGTAGGTGCAGGAAAGACCTTGACCGTCCTTGCCGTCTTCGAGACGCCCGTCGCGCGTCGCGTGCATCGGCTCAATCTGCCCGTGACACGAGACGCATCCCTCGACGCGCGGCGCGGGCGTCGACGTCGGCGCGGGCGTTGATGACGGCGCGGCGGTCGGAGACTGCGCGGGCATCTGCGTCTGCGTCCGCGTGGAAGATGCGACGGGCGTTTGTGTGTGTTGCTTCGACTCGGCGGACGAGCGCGTGCCGCCCGGCAGCGCGGCGAAGAGGGCCGCGAGCGTCGCGACGAAAAGTGTGAGCTTCAGGCGTTCGGCGTTCGGCCTCATAGAGACTCAGAAGATGAATTTCAACTGCCCGAAGAGTTGATACTGCAACTTCGTCGGGTTGATGACCGTGTCGTCGGGCGTGCAGAAGTCGCTGACGTTGGGCGGGCAGTTGCGCGACGCATCCGTGTAGATGTCGCGCAGGCCGCGCCCCGGCTTGAAGAGCGCCGCGCCGAAGGTCATCGTCACGTTGTTGATGAGAAGCGGGCGGTACGAGACGCCGACGCTCAGGTCGTATCCAATCTCCTTGCGTATGCGATTCTGAAAGAGCAGGTATTCGAGCGACTCTGTGCGGTGAAAGCGCAGGTAGTTGGCGTTAAAGATGGCCTTGAGATGCTGCGTCACTTCGACGTCGAGGCCCGCGTTGACGATACCGATGCCGGGGTTGACGAAGTTCGCCTGACCCTGAATCTTGCTGCTCCGAAGACTGGGCAGAAGGCTGTTCGGCTCGACGAGCGCGACGCCCGTCTGCGTCAAGCGTATGCCCTGTCGATTCCAGTAGGAGAACTGTCCGCCGACGAAGTTGACGTCGTCGAAGATGGCGTCGAAGCCGTTGGCGCGCTCGTCCGTCGGGTCGTCGTCGCCCGTGGCGAAAAAGGCCGAGGCGCGAAAGCGGAGGTAGTCTTTATCGACCGACAACTCGGCGGCCGCCATGTGCGCGCCGATGCGCGTCGGGCGTCCGGCGATGGGGTTAAATTCATCGCGGCCGAGCGCGTAGTAATAAGAGTGCGAGAGGTTCAAGCGTCCGAGATGCCCGTCGCCACTCAGACCGAGATAGCCGACTTTAACCGAATGCTCGCGCGCGCTCCCGACGAGCGCGGGGCGCACCTGAAAGCCGTTGCGGTCGAACTTGCGCGAGCGGCGGTCGTCGTTAAAGTGCAGGCTCGCCTGAACCGTGTAGCCCTTGGCTAGGAAGTCCTGACGGAAGAGGTTTGCGACGTAGACGTTCTGATGGCGCGTGTCGAAGCGGTTAAGCGCGGAGTTCGTGTCCTTCTCAAGCATCAAGAAGGCGGCGACGTTCCACTGGTAGCGGTTGTTGTCGAAGCCGCCGAAGAGGCGCAGGCCAAGGTTGTTGTCCGAGAAGATGAAGCCGCGAAAGTCTGAGACGAAGGGCTGGATGCCTGCGCGCAACGAGACGAAGTCGAAGCTCGCGTTCACGTCTTCGAGCTTCACCTCGGCGAAGGCTTCTTCGAGAGAGAAGTGCGCGTCCGTGCGGTTCGTTCCGCGACGCGGGTCGATGTTAATGATGCCCGTCTCGCGCGCGTTGACGTAGTTCGGCAGAGAGAAGGTCGGCGAGATTTTGACGGCCCAAGTGCGCGGGCGGAAGGTCGAGTCGCCGTGAAACATCTCGAAGGAGAACTGGAAGAACTGATTGACGGCGAGCGTCTCGGGTCGCCCGAAGAACTCGGCCGAGCCGGGGCGCGCGCTCGAAACGTTCGAGGGCTTCGGCGTGCGCGCCGTCTCGACGGTCGAAGTGGAGACGGCCGAGAGAATCATGAAAACCTTCTGGCCGAAGATTGGATAGTCGCCCTTCAGTAGATTCTGGTTGAAGGGGTCGTACCAGCGCCCGCGCTTGAAGGGCACGTCGCGCCCGCGCGCGCCCCGGTCGCCGTAGCGGTCGTACTCTGGGAAGCCGATTCGCCAACGGTCGCGCACCTCTTGGCGGGCGGGCCGCGTCGGAAGCTCTAGGTCGAGAGTCGTCGTCGGCTTCACGACCAAATCGGAAGAGCCCGCGTAGCCGAGCGGCTTGTCTCCGTTCGCGGGCGAGGGCGAGGGAGCGGCTTCGGCGGTCGGCGTCGCGGTCGGCTCGGGCGTTTTTTCGAGAGTGATGTCGAGCGTCGTCTCGCGTTCAGGCTCGACGAGGATGTTCTCGACGAAGTGTCCGCGCGCGATTGCCAGCTCGCCGTAGCTGCCACGGTCGAAGTTTGCGCGCGCGGGCGCTTCGAGGCCGACGCGGTACGCGCCCGCCGGGAGACTCATCGAGTAGCGGCCGCCCGCGTCGGCGCGCTCGCGCTCCGTCCGGCCCGTCACCTGATTGACGGCGACGACGACGACCCCGGCGGCGTTCGGCGCGACCGTCCCGTCTGCGCTCAGGATTCGCCCGGCGAGCCGCCCGCGACTCTGCGCGATGATGTCAGCGTGCGCGGACGACAACAAAATGCACGAGAGCGCGAGCGTTCGGACGAGCTGTTTGAGCGTGTGCGGGAGCATCCGTAATCTTCGACGAGGTACTGCGAGCCTTGTAGCACACGGACAACTACGGCGCAAAGGTTTTTCTCTTTCGCCGCGCCTGCACGCCGGGCACGAAGGTCTTCCGCAGCCCCGCGACAAGTGATACATTGGGCGACGCCGTCAGAGATGCTCTTAACGTCCACGCACATCTTCGCTCGAAGCCGACGCGCCGACGCGCCGCCGCACAAGCGTCGCGCGCCGCGTCGCGCGTGCGCGCTCGTCACCACGTCGCTCCTCTGCGCGGCGGCGGTTTTGCTCCCCGCGTCCGAAGCGCAGACGACGCGCCCCGTCCTCATCAGCGAAGCCGATTCGACGCGCGCCATCGCGCTCGACTCGCTCGCGCGCGTGCGCGAGCCTTTCGCGCTCGACTCGCCGTCGGCCGTCGGCACAGACCGGCGCACGCGCGTTATGCTCTTCGCCCTAACTCTCCACGTCGCTCCGGACGACCTCTCGTCGGTCGCGGCCGACGCCGAGACGGCAGCGCGACAAACGTTCCCGCTCACGGTCGAATCGGTCGCGCCCGTGCCCGGTCAGGAGTGGATGAGCGCGGTCGTCGTGCGCCTGCGCCCGGAGCTTGAGGGCGTGGGCGACGTGCTCGTGCGCGTGAGTTATCGCGGCGCGGCGAGTAACCGCGTGCGCGTCGCGTTGGGTCACGTCGGCGGCGGGCCGCCCGACGACGAGGGCGCGCGGCCGACGCCCGCCCCGGCCGCCGTCTCGCCGACGCCGAACATGAATCCTTTGAAGGCGGGCGACCTCACGGCGTCGGAAGTCGAGACCGTCATCGCGCAGGCAGTCTCGGCCGCGTCCGTCTTGGGCCGCAGCGTGACGGTCGCGGTGACGGACAGGGAAGGCAACGTGCTCGGCGTCTTCGAGATGACGGGCGCGCCCTCGACGACGCGGATAACGGGCGGCGGCCCGGCGGGTCGAGGGCTTGAAGGCTTGGACGTGCCGTCGGCGCTCGCGGCCGTCTCGAAGGCGGGCACGGCCTCGTTCTTCAGCACCGGCGGCAACGCCTTCACGTCGCGCACGGCTGGCTTCATCATCCAAGAGCACTTCCCGCCGCGCGTCGATTTTCGTGCGGGCGGGCCGCTCTACGGAGTGCAGTTCTCGCAACTGCCTTGCACCGACATCAAGACGCCCGCGCTCCCGCTCGGACTCGCGGGCGACGTGGGCAGCGCGCCTCTCTATCGCGGCGGCGTCGCGGTCGGCGGCGTCGCCGTCGAGGGCGACGGACTCTACACGCTCGACCGCGAGCCGAACGACACGGACAAGCCTTTCGAGGAGCTAATCGCCGTCGCGGCGGCGCGCGGGTTCGAGCCGCCCGCGCTCATACGCGGCGACAACATCATCGTCGAAGGCATCCGCCTCGCTTACCTGAACTCTACGGACGCGGACGCGCCGCGCCCGCCGACGATTCCGTTCGCGAGTCTGCCCGGCGCGGTCAACGGCGCGTTCCCGGTTCGCGGCGCGCAACCTTCGAGCTTCGTCCCGTCAAACGTTGGCGGCGTGAGCGGGGAAGTTGACACGCGCTTCTTCCCGTTCGTCGGCAGCGCGTCCTTGTCGCCGAACGCGCTCACGGCGACCGACGTCAACACCATCATCGCGCACGCGGCGCAGCAGGCCGAGATAACGCGCGCGGCGATACGTCAACCTTTAGGCAGCAAGGCGCGCGTCTCGATTGCGTTGGTGGACGCGGACGGGCGCGTGCTCGGCATCTTCCGCACGCAGGACGCGCCCGTCTTCGGCTTCGACGTGTCGGTGCAGAAGGCGCGCACGGCCGCCTTCTTCTCGAATCGCAACGCGGAGTTGTTGTTGAGAGGCGCGGGACTCGGAAGTTATGTTGACCGCGCGTCGGCCGACTCGGTCGCGCTCGACGGCTCGACGGCACACACGACGCGCTCCGTAGGTTTCCTGCACCGGCCGTTCTACCCGGACGGACTCAACCCGAACCCGGCCGGCCCGTTTAGCACGGAGATAGGCGAGTGGAGCGTCTTCAACGTCGGCCTTCAGCTCGACTTGATAAGGGCGAACCTGCTGGCGGCCGTCGGCGGCGCGGACGTGCCGTGCTCGACG
>DASUNL010000581.1:0-3587 GCA_036277175.1 Pyrinomonadaceae bacterium
GGTGCCGGCGGGCGCGCTGCTGGAAGCGACGATGGACAGCATGCGCGAGGGCGTGCTCGTCGTCGACCGCACGATGCGCGTCGTCGCCTCGAACGACGCGGCGCGCGACCTCTTCGGCTCGAACGGCGTCGCGCCCCCCGCGCCCGGCTCCCTGCGCCTGAGCGATTTAACGCGCAACCCGGCCGTCTACTCGGCGTTCGCGGCGGCGGTCGCGCGCGGCGAGCGCGGCGAAGTCAAAATCGAAGCCCCGCGCGGAGACGACCGCCGCGTTTACGATTTGCACGTCGCCCCCTTGCGCCAGCGCGAGGTCGTCTACGGCAGCGACGTGCGCGGCGCGGTCGGCGTCTTCTTCGACATCACGCGGCTCGAACGCTTGGAGCGCGTCCGACAAGAATTTCTCTCCAACGTCTCGCACGAACTGCGGACGCCTTTGACGGCCATCATCACCTTCGTCGAGACGCTCGAAGCCGGCGCGCTCGAAGACGCGGAGACCGCCCGCCGCTTCATCAGCGCCATCCGCCGCAACTCCGAGCGGATGCACAACCTCATCGACGACATTCTCGAACTCTCGGCCATCGAGGCCGGGACGGTCGCGGTCGAGCCTGCGCCCGTCCGCCTCGCGTCACTCGTCGGCGAGTGCTTCGCGTCGCTCGCGGCGCGAGCGAGCGAGCGCAAAGTCGAGCTGCGCAACGAAGTCCCGCCGGACGTCCACGTCTACGCCGACGCGCGGCGTCTCGAACAGATGCTCACGAACCTCGTCGACAACGCGGTGAAGTTCAACCGCGAGGGCGGCACGGTCACGGTCTCTCACGAACGCGCGCGCGGGCGCGACCGCGTCCACGTCGCGGACACGGGCGAGGGACTCGCGCCCGAACACCTCGCGCGCATCTTCGAGCGTTTCTACCGCGTCGACCGCGCGCGCTCGCGCGCCCTCGGCGGCACGGGGCTCGGACTCGCCATCGTCAAACACCTCGCGCGCGCCCACGGCGGCGAGGCGACGGTGCGCTCCGCGCCCGGCGAAGGCTCGACGTTCACGGTCGAGCTGCCCGCGCGACGCGCGCCGGACGTGTAGCGCCGCCTTTCAAACTTCACACGCCGGGACGAAAAGAGGGGCCGTCGCTTTGAAGGCGACGGCCCCTCGGTTTGGTGTGTACCGCCCGCGCGGCTTAGAGCGGGAGGTCGTTGACTATCTTGACCGGGAAGGTCAGGACGCCCGTGCTGTGGTGGGTCGACTCGCTGACGATTGTCTTGTCCGACACGGTGAGGAAGATGTCGTAAGTGCAACTCGTCTGCCGCGCCAACCTCTGCTCAGGCTCGACGGGGTCGCCCGCCGCGTCGTTGGGCACGGGGCCGGGGTCGCCCGCGTCGAGCCACCTCAAATCGAGCGTGGCGATAACGGCCGCGGCTGGGTCTGCGCCGCCCGTCCACGTCGCGCGGCCGGGGACGGGGGTGGATGAGTTGTTGACGAGATAGACTTCGCTGCTCGTGCCCTGCTTGCGCAGCCACACGCTGTAGCCGGAGAAGTTGTCGCTCGTCGGCGTGGTCGTGTCGGTGGCGACGATGAGCGGGTCGGTGGCGAACCCGAGAACCTCTATCGTGCGCGCGACGCCCGACCCGTTGTTGATGAGGATGTCGGTGCAAGGGGGGATGTCGCCCGCCCCCTGATAGCGCACCCGGTCGATCTTGCCGCGAATGGTCTCGTTGTCGATCCACGCGCGCTGGATGTCGTAGTAGGTGTTGCCGGCCGTGTCGACCACCTTCAGCAGGAAGCAGTACTTCCCGCTCGTCCCGCTGCCGTAAGCCTGCGGCGGCAGGTAGGGGACGTTCGTCACGGTCAGGGTCGGCATAGAGTCCACCCAGACGACCGACCAGACCTGCTTCGTCGACCAGACGGACTGTCTGGTGAGCACGTCCGGGTCGGGGATGCCGTCGACCTCGTTCCAGAAACGCTGGTCGGCGGTGGTGTAGGTCGCCGTCGTGATGTTCGTCCAGCCATCGCTGACCGGGTCGTAAGCCGTCCCCATCGCGGGCTGCGGGACGTCGAAGTCCGGGTCGGGCTTGACCCACAGGCTGTACTCGGCGAGTTCCTCCGTGCCGGAGCAGCCGTAAGGGTCGGCCGCGCCGCGCAGGTGGAAACCGCCGCCGACGGTGGCGAGCGGGCCGCCCGTGCCGACGCGCAGCGGCTCGTTCGGGTCGGGGTAGTTGTCAGGGATAGCGCCGCCGACGTTCTGGATGAAGGCACGCGCCGCCGTGAGCGCGAACGTGATGGTGCACGTCCGCCGGCTGCCGTCGATGCCGATGACGTAAAGCTCAAGCCTGAAGTTCGTGCCCTCGTGGATGTGCGCGCCCGCGCCGTCGACGAGCTTCTGGATGTCTACGAAGCCGAGCGTCGCGCTCGTCACCTGATGGTTGCCGAAGGTGAGCGCCGTGTCGGGGTTGCCCGCGCCGTTGGCGTAGACGACGGCGTCCGGGATGCTGACCTCGACCGACCCCGTCCAGAAGACCGCCAGCTCGTAGCGGCTGAAGCCGATGCCGGAGGCCGTGCCGATGACGGGTTCGAGCACGCGGCCCGCGAGGATGTCGGTCTCGCCGCGCACGCACCCGGTCGGATCGGTGAGGCCGCACGTCAGGGAGACGAAGTGCTTCTGCAACCAGATGAGCCACAGGAGCAGCAGAATCAGAATCAGGAGAATGAGCCACGGGTAGCGGCCGACGGGAAAGCCGATAAAGTCGCCCCCGCGCCCGAAGTACCAGAGGATCAGAATGAGTATCAAGATTATCAGGATGATGATCTTGATGAGCAGTTCCCAGCAGCCGCGCACGCCGACGTTTCGGATCGGCTCGCGTCGCGGCTGTGTGGCCCGCGTTTGGCCGGCGGTGTGCGCGTGGCCCTCGTCCCTTTGTTGCATTACTTTTAACCTCCTTCAGCCGAGCGTCGCCCGCGCGCGCGGCCGGGTGGCCGACGATGCGCGCGCGGGCGACGCAGAGGCGTCTGAGCGACTTGTCTCGCGGCGGCGAGACGACGGAGAAGACTTTCGTTCACGCCGCCGTGAGTGGTGGGGTCGGAGTTTAAGAAGTCGGTCTGTGTGTCGAGACGATCCCGACGTTTAATGGTGAGACCCGGCCGGCTTCAAGGCGACCCAAGGAGACTCTCATGAAGAGTGCGGGCGTCGCGCGAGGTGCGAGGCTGATGAAGTTTCAAAGCGGGGGCGGGTGTGACCCGCCGGCGCTGGGGCGTTGATTACGAATGCGTCTTTGAGCAAGACGTGTTCCAGCCGCTCGCGAAGAGTAGAAGCGCGCGCCGCGCGCCATTTATCCGCGAGGCGCGGCCGCCGTTGTGAACAAACGTCCACGGCCCTGTCTACGAAAGTCTACGCGCGACGCGCGCGCGCGCACCGCACGTCTGAGAGGCGATGCTCACCTGCCCTCCGCATTAATGTGTCAGACGCAGAGTCGAAGGTTTTGTCGGTCGCGACGACGTTCGCGCGCTCGGACGAGGCCGCGGCGACGGCGGACGGAAACCTCGTTCGCGATTCGTTCGCGCGCGCATCACCTTTACAGTTTCGCAACAGTAATTCTCGCGTTTT
>DASUNL010000582.1:0-11891 GCA_036277175.1 Pyrinomonadaceae bacterium
TGCTATCGCGGAGTCGGTCGAATGGGTTGTTAGGTGGCGCGCTCACGCAGCCATTCCTCCCGCAGGATAGCGTAAAGGTATTCATCTCCCCATTTCCCTTTAAACCAGATATTCTGGATAAAGTGCCCTTCCCGCCGCATCCCTAATCTTCTCAATAACGCAATTGATTTCTCATTCTCGCAATCCGTAATCGCTATCACACGGTGCAATTTTAACTCGGTGAAGACATAGCTCAACACACGTGCGGCGGCTTCAAAAGCCAAACCTTTTCCCTGAGACGCACGCGAGAAGGTGAAGCCAATCTCCGCCTGCTGATGATCCTGCATCTTTAGAGCAACATGTCCGATGAGTAAGCCCCCGTCTTTCGATTCAACGGCGAAGGTGAACCACCTTCCCGGCACACCCGGTTCGAGATTCTTTTGCTCCTCAATAACATCTTTGGCTTGCTGCTCGGTATAGGATTCCCACGTCTGGTAACGGGCGACGAGGGGGTCGTTCAGGTATGCGAGAAAAGGCGGAAGGTCTGCCTCGGTAAAACGCCTGAGCAGCACCCTCTCAGATTCAAGGGGAGTGAAAGCAGCCTTATTCATCGGCGACACCTTTTACAACATCGAAGCCAACTAACATTGCGATTCACGCGCCGCGCGCACAACGCATCAAGCATCCATGCCTCGCGGATGAAAGCCCCGCTACTGGCGGTCGGGTCGAATGGGTCGTTAGGCCGCGCGAAACGAGAAACAGACTTTATCTTAGATGCGCGGCATTTTCTACGTCCGCCAACATCACTCGCAGCACCGTCTTGGGGAAGAACCTTCCGTTTACAACTACGGCATCAATACGCTCGGTGTTACCCATGTCTTCGAGTGGGTTTGCTTCTATCAGGACGAGAGCGTGCGATTCCCGGCATGATCTTTGCCAGAACGCACTGAGGAAAGACTCCGCGACGTGAATTCGTGTTGCGGAAGCAACTTTCTCAGTCATTCTGAACTGTAGTGACAGCTCGTCCGGTCAACATGCCAGATACCTTGGTGTGATGCCGCCCCGCCAGCCGTGCTTCAAGGAGTCTTTCCTCCACAACTGAAAATCTCGTTCGAGGAACCGTCAGGGATGAAGCCCAAAAAGAACAGGACGATTCTAATTGCCGCCGGCGCTCTGTGGGTCTTAGTGAGCTGCACGGGAATTGGGCTGCTCCGGACTTACGAGAGCAGGCCCGGCGCTGCCTCCGCCGCCCCCGAACAGTGGCCCGCCGGCGGCCCGCTCCGACACGCCACCGACCGCGCGACGCTCGTCATGCTGGCGCATCCGCACTGCCCCTGTACGCGCGCGAGTCTCGGCGAGTTGGCTCGACTGATGGCGCAGGCGCGGGGGCGCGTGACGGCTTACGTGCTCTTCGTTAAGCCTTCGGACTTTCCCGACGGGTGGGAGAAGACCGACCTGCTGGCGAGCGCGTCGGCCATCCCCGGCGTGACGGTCGTGCGGGACGACGGAGGCGTCGAGGCCGCACGCTTCCGCGCCGCGACCTCCGGCCAGACCATGCTTTATGACGCGGGCGGGAAACTGCTCTTTAGCGGCGGCATCACGAGCGCGCGAGGGCACGAGGGCGATAACGCGGGCCGCGCGGCCATCGTCTCGTTGCTCACCACGGACGAAGCGGGGCCGACGGGCGCGCCCGTCTACGGCTGCCCGATCTTCGCCGAGACGACTGAATGCCGTGCGGGAGAGGAGGCAGGCCATGCGAAACATGACCACTGAACGAAGCGCCGCCGGGTCTTTCAGCCCGCGCGCGGAAAGCCTCTTTAACGAGCACCGGCAGGCCATCTTCAGGCGCACCGACCGCATGTTCGCCGTCCTGATGGCGATTCAGTGGGTGGCCGGCGTCGCGGCCGCCCTCTGGATATCTCCCAAGACTTGGGCCGGCTCGCAGAGTCAAACACACATCCACGTGTGGGCCGCGCTGCTGCTCGGCGGTGCCATCAGCCTCTTCCCCATCGCCCTCGCAGTCTTGCGCCCCGGCGAGACATCGACCCGCCACATCATCGCGACGGCGCAGGTCTTGATGTCGTCTCTCCTCATCCACCTGACGGGGGGGAGAATCGAAACGCACTTTCACGTCTTCGGCTCGCTGGCTTTCATCTCCTTCTACAGGGATTGGCGGGTGCTAGTCCCGGCAACGGCCGTCGTCGCCGCCGACCACTTCCTGCGCGGAGTCTTCTGGCCGGAGTCGGTCTACGGCGTGCTGACCGTGAGCAACTGGCGTTGGCTTGAGCACGCGGGCTGGGTGCTCTTTGAAGACGCTTTCCTCTTCATCGCCATCAGGCGCAACGTCAGCGAGATGCGCGACATCGCCGAGCGGACGGACGAGATTAAGGGACTGAACGAGGGGCTGGAAACCCGCGTCGCGGAACGTACCACACAACTCGTCACCGCCAACGAGGAGTTGACGAGGGAAGTGGCCGAGCGCAAGCAGGTCGAACAGCAGCTACTCCATAACGCCTTCCACGACGCGCTGACCGGCTTGGCGAACCGCGCTCTGTTCATGGATCACTTGCAGCTCGCGCTCGGCCGCGCCCGGCGGCACGAGTCCTATCGGTTCGCCGTCCTCTTTCTCGACCTCGACCGCTTCAAGGTCATCAACGACTCGCTCGGCCACATGGCCGGCGATAAACTGCTCGTCCAAATCGCCCGCCGTTTGGAGGCCGTGATGCGCCCCGGCGATACGGTTTCGCGCTTCGGCGGGGACGAGTTCGCCATCCTGCTCGACGACCTCGGGGACGCTTGCGAGGCCGAGACAGTGGCCGGGCGTCTCCAGAGGGAACTGGCCGCGCCGTGCGACCTCGGCGGGCACGAGGTGTTCACCACCGTTAGCATCGGCATCGCCCTCAGCTCGGCCGACTATCAACGGCCGGAAGACCTCCTGCGCGACGCGGACACGGCGATGTATCGCGCCAAGAAGCTCGGCAAGGCCCGTCACGAGGTATTCGAGCAGGCGATGCACGCACGCGCGATGGACTTGTTGGGGTTGGAGAGGGACTTGCGTTGGGCCGTCGAGCGGCAGGAGTTGTTCTTACAGTACCAGCCGATTGTCTCTCTAGACACCGGCGCGCTGCGCGGGTTCGAGGCGTTGGTGCGCTGGCAGCACCCGGAGCGCGGCGTCATCCCGCCGGCGAAGTTCATCCCCATCGCCGAGGAGACGGGGCTGATTATCCCCATCGGGCGGTGGGTGCTCGGCGAGGCTTGCCGGCAGATGCGCCAGTGGCAACAACTGTCGCCCGCCGACGTGCCGCTGCCGATTAACGTGAACCTCTCCGGCAAACAGTTCATGCAGCCCGACCTGCTCGACCAGATACGAGAGGTCTTGCGCGAGACCGGCCTCGACCCGCGCAGCCTCAAACTGGAAATCACGGAGAGCGTGGTGATGGAGAACATCGAGACGGCGACGGGCACGCTCGAACAACTCCGTGCGCTCGGCGTGGAGCTGGGCATCGACGACTTCGGCACCGGCTATTCCTCCTTGAGCTACCTGCAACGCTTCCCCGTCGGCACACTGAAGATTGACCGTTCTTTCATCAGCCGGATTACCGAGAGCGACGGGACGGCCGAGATCGTCAGGACGATTATGAAGCTGGCACAGACTCTAGGGATGGACGTGGTGGCCGAAGGCGTGGAAACCGAGCAGCAGCGCGCGCAGCTAAGGTCGCTGGAGTGCGAATCCGGGCAGGGTTATTACTTCTCCCGGCCGATGGACAGTGACGCCGCGGAAGCGTTCTTCCTGACGTGTTTCCCACCGGCCGGACGTCTGCCTCAAACCAGAAATTACACCAACGCTCCGGTGCATCCGGCGACGGCCGCAGCAGTGTCGCGGCAATGGGGATGTAATAATGTTGTTTTGGCACGGCCGACGGCCGGACGCCAGAGGCCGGATATTAGCAGTTAATAGACGTAAGGCCGCCGGTGCCCTCGCTGCACCGGCGGCCCTACCGAATCCGTCCCTTGTGGGGGAGAAGATTCGGGCGGCACTCTATCACCAAACGGCCCTCCTGACAATACTAATTCCGAAGAACTCTTAAGTTCGCCCTCCGCCTCGGCGCGCGTCTCGATTTTTAACTAGGGATGAAGGTCGCGCTATCGGGCGTTAATGTCCGACGGACGTGAAGACAAAGAAGAGCGAGAGACCTACCCTCGCCCGTTTAGGCGGGTCGAGTCTGAGAGTCGCAACCCGCGTCCCCAAGAGCGTGAGTATCAGGTAGGGGGCCGTGAGCAGTAGAAGTAAAAAGAGAAGGGTCATGAGTCCTCGCCGCCGGGTAGCGGTCTAGCTACGCGCCCGCTTTCCGCTTTTGCGTGTACGTCTCAAGCTCTTCCTCGGGCAACAATTTTTCCACGGCCTGAAAGACCCCGGCGAGAAGCCCGCCGCACGTCACGGCGAGCGCGAACAAGCCGAGGATTAAGTTTTGAGTCGCCACTGATAGGCCGAGAAAGTTGTCGTGTATGACTTCCAGAAACAGCGAGCAGAAGAGCGTCGCCAGCGCCAGCCAGAAGGCGGCGAGGGCGAAACTGCCCGCCGCCGATTTGAACTCTTTTATCCGCGCGTAAGCGACCGCTTGGGCGAAGCAGACGAGGGCGAAGCCGAGGAAGGTAAAAATCAGCGAGAACCAAAAGAGCACGACCAGAAGCGCGGCGAGCGGCATCGCCGCCTCTCCGAGTCGTAGCTCGGCCTCGCGCGGCGCGAGAAACCAGAAGCCGCCGACGAGAAATAACGCCAACCCGATTGCACCACCGAGCAGCCGCCAGAAGCCTCTGTGTTCGACCATAAACCAGCCGACGTCGAAGCCCTCTTTTTTGTGCAGGCGATAGACGTAAAGCCCTAACCAGACGAGCAGTCCCCCGCCCAGCGACATGGAAAGGAGCGCGGCGGCCGACGGGCCTATGACTTCAAACGGGATGAGGAAAAAGATGAAAAAGGCCACGACGATGCCCCAGCAGAACACACTCGCTTTGAGCACCGTCTTCATGACATCCGTCGCTCCGTGTTCACCACCGACGGGTCTGAAAGCGACCAGAACTGTAGGTCGAAGATGACGACGGTCGTCGCGGTGATAATCGCCAGCTTCGTACTGTGCGCGAGTCCGAGCGAGTCGCCGAGGAACACGACGGCCGAGTATAAGAAGAGGCCCGCGGGGACGACGCGCCGGTAGTGCTCGACTCGCTCGGCGATGGGCCGCCTGAGCCAGAACCCCAGCACCAGCCCGGCCGCGGCGATGACGGCGGCCCTCAAACTCGAAAACTCAAAATAATCAATAAGCGCCATCGCGAGAAGGCCGATTAAGAGCAGGCACATGCGGGCCAAAACCCCCATCCCGAACTCACTTTGAATTCTCCGAAAGCGATTCATACGCGACGCCTCGACGCCATTCTATCTCATGCTTCTCTTTACACATCAGGTAGAATGCTCCGCGTCGCCGCCGGTCGTTCCGGCCGCATGCCTATTTCCTTAGCGAGTGAATATGAAAAGAATAAATCGCAAGAGGCTCGGACTCGCGCTCGTGCTTGTGCTCGTGACCGCTACCGTCGGCTTACAGAGACCGGCGAACGCCCGGCAGCAGACGGGCGTGCAACTCCCTTCGTCGCCTTTGAAGTTCGGAGTCTTCACGGCGCGTTTCGACGCGGGCGGCACGTTCACTTTGGAGGGCGACCGCTGGCCCTCGATGGGCGGCAACTGGAAAATCAAGGGCGACGAGGTTGAGCTTTCGACGCAGGGCGCGCCCGAAGGTTGCGGCGGCGCGGGCCGCTATCGCGTCCGGACGGACGGCGGGCGCGTCAGCTTCGACCTCGTCTCGGACGAATGCGTGCCGCGCCGGATGATTCTCGACCGCAGCACTTGGTCGCCCGCCGGAGAGTCGAAGAAGACGGCCGAGCGTCGTTTCGTGAGGACGGCCGGCGCGCGCCCGCCCTCGCGCGCTAAGACAGAGAGCGCGAGCGGAAGCTGGCCTTCGTTTCGCGGGCCGCAAGCCTCGGGCATCGCCGAGCGTCAGAACTTGCCCGAACGCTGGAACGCGAAGACGGGCGAGAACATTCTCTGGCGCACGCCCGTCCCCGGCCTCGCGCATTCCAGCCCCGTCGTCTGGGGCAATCAAATCTTCGTCACGAGCGCCGTGAGCAGCGACCCCAATGCTACCTTCCGCCCCGGACTCTACGGCGACGGCGATGCGTCGAAAGACACTTCGCGCCACCGCTGGGTGCTCTACGCGCTCGACAAGCGAACCGGCAAAATCCTCTGGGAGCGCACCGCGCACGAGGGCGAGCCGCTTGAGAAGCGACACATCAAAGCGACCTACGCCAACTCGACGCCCGCGACCGACGGCCGCATCGTCGTCGCGTGGTTCGGCTCGCAGGGCGTCCACGCCTACGACACGCGGGGACGCTTTCTCTGGAAGGTCGATTTGGGCCGACTCAACTTCGGCGCTTACGACATCCCGACCTACGAATGGGGCTCGGCCAGCTCGCCCGTCATCTGGCAGGGTCTCGTCTTTCTTCAATGCGACACGCAGGAGGATTCGTTCCTGCTCGCGCTCGACGCTGAGACGGGAAAGACCGTCTGGAAGACCGAGCGTCAAGAGATTCCTTCGTGGGGCACGCCGACCGTCGCCCTAACGTCGAAAGGCCCGGAGCTGGTCGCCAATGCGTCGAACTTCATACGCGGCTACGACCCGCGCACAGGCCGTGAGTTGTGGCGGCTCGGCCGCAGCTCGAAGATAACCGCCCCGACGCCCGTCTTCGCCGAAGACATGTTCGTCATCGCGAGCGGACGCGGGCCCGAACGCCCCATCTTCGTCGTGCGCGCAGGCGCGCGCGGAGATTTAACGCTGCCCGACGGAAAGGATAAGAGCGAGTCGGTCGTGTGGAGTCGCACGGGGCGCGGCTCGTACATGCCGACGCCCATCGTCTATCAGGGCATCCTCTACGTGCTCTCGAACAACGGCCTCTTAGACGCCTACGACCTGCGCACCGGCGAGGAGCTTTATCGACAACGTCTGCCGCTCGTCGGCAGCGGCTTTAGCGCCTCGCCCGTCGCCGCCGACGGCAAGCTCTACCTGTCGAACGAGGACGGCGAGATGCTCGTCGTCGCGGCCGGAAAGACCTTCGCGCACGTCGCGACGAACTCGATGGGAGAATTGCTGATGGCTACGCCCGCTCTGTCGGACGGCGTGATGTACGTCCGTTCGGCGACGAGCCTGTTCGCGGTCGGGCGCAAGCGTTGAAGGCTTTCGAGATGCCTCGCGGCGGGAGTCGGGCGCTGGGGCACGGGGAGTAGTCAGGCGCGAGCGTCACAAGGGTCTTTAGAAGCGTAGGGGCGAAGTCACATCTTCGTGACTTCGCCCCCTTCTGCTTCCTCCTTAGACTCGACCATCGGAGATGGAGTTAAGGACGGCCCTTCTTGCCGCCGCGCCCCTGACCCTGACCTTGAGGTTTCGCGGCCTGAGGCGGCCCTTGCGCGCGCCCACGGCCTTGCTGCGCGTGCGTCTGTTGCTTGCGGACTTGGCCGGAGGACGCCTGCGCCGCGGGCCGCGGACGCGGGTGCTGCCGTTCGACGTTCACGCGCGGCTGCGGGGCGCGCACCCTTTGCACTTGTTGCTGCTGCGCCCTTCGGGCGGCGGCCCTGTGCTCGGCCTCGCGCCTGCGGGCCTCACCCTGTTGCTGAGCCGCGACGCGCTGTTGCTGCCGTATGACATTCTCCTGTTGGCGCGCGGCCTCTCTGTCTGCCTGCCGCGCGTGTCCCACGCGCTCGCCACGCGCGCGCTGCTGCTCAGACGCTCGCGCCCTTTCGGCCTCGGCCCGCGCGGGCGAGCCTTGCGGCCGACTCAACTGCTGACGACGTGCGGCGCGTTCCAGAGTCTTCTCCCGCTGCCGCGCCTCGCGCGCGAGTCGCCCATCTTCCGCGACGCCGCGCGGAGCGCCGGGCGCTTGCGCGTCGACGGCCTGACGGTCGTCCTTAACTCGCAGCTTCTCCTTCTTCTGCTTGTCGGGCACGACTTCGGCCCGCATCCCGCGCGCGCGGTCGTCACGGAAGGGAGGCGCGTCGGGCCGCGCGCTGGTGAAGACCTGCCTGTCGTCGAGACGCTTGGCGAGCCCCGGCGGCAGGACGAAGCCGCGCCGCGCGACGGCCGTCCCGAGCGCCGCCTGCCTGAGCATCGCGTGCGAGAGCGGGTCGAGCACCGGGCGTTTCCCTTCAAACGTTCGCGGGTCGAAACGGGCGAGCGCGCCGCGGTCGATGCGGCGGTCGAAAGCGTCCGCCGAGACGACCGTCACCGCGCCGGGGACGCCGAAGTTGATGACGCGCTCGGCGACGACCTGCCTCCCGTCGGGATAGTGGGGCTGCCAGTTCGCGTCGTAGTAGACGGGGGCGTAAGCATCGCCCGGCGCGAGCGGAACCCACGCAATCTGGTTCTCGTCCGCGAGCGGGACGAAGGCGACGAGCGCGGGCGAATAAACGGGCTGCGTGCCCGCGCCGTCGGGAATCCAGTACCATCGGTTGTTCGCGTTCACCCAACGCCCGTAATGGTACGGCGCGTAACCCCACGGCTCGCTCGAAACCCACGTCAGGCCATACGGGTCGTCCATCGTCCAGTAGCCCTGACGGTACGGAGCCCAACCGTCTTCGACGCGCGGACTCCAAGCGTAGCCGTAGCCGTCAACGTTCGCCCAGTCGCCGTAAGCGTCGAGGTCATAAACCCCCGGCACGTCGGCGGGCACGTAGCGGTAACTCGCGTAACGGTTGTAAGGGTCGTAGTAGTAAGGGTCTTGGAGGTAAGCGTCGTAGTCGTTGTAACGTCCGTCGTAGAGGTCGGGGTATTGATAGCCGTAGTAGTCGTCGAGCAAGCCGCCGGCGTATTCGGGGCTGAGGCGCGACAGGACGACCTGCGCGGCGGTCTGGCCGAGCAGCGTCAGCATCTCGCCCTTGCTGATTTCGCCGCTGCCCGCAAGACCCACGACTTGGGCCAGCCCGCTCAGGACGGAGACGAAGGTGCTGCCGTCGTCGTTATAGCCCATCTCGTAGAGACCCGGCTGCTGAAAGTCCACCGCGCCGTGCGGCGTGGCGACTTCAAACATCTCCTCCGGCGCAAGCTCCCCGATGTTGAAGATGGCCGAGCCTTCGCGCAAAGCGAGTTGCGTCCGCCCGTCCGAGAGCGAAAGCACGTCGAGCGCCGAGTTGGGTTCGAGCCGCGCGAAGTTACGACCCGTGAAGGCTATTCCGGCGCGCGCGTCTTCACGCGCGTAGAGACGGTCGCCCGTCGTGAGCGGCGTGTTCGGCGTCACCTCGACCCACTGCTCCTGCGAGGCGTCGGCCGTGAGATTGCGATTGATGCCCACCTCGCCATCCACACGCTCGACGCGGGCGGCGCTCGGAACCGTGAACGCCTGCGTCTTGGGCTCCTCCCTCATCCAGAAGTAGGCGGCGGCCATGCCGAGCGCCGCGAAGATTACGAACACGACCGTCAAGTGCGGCCAGACCTTCAACTTATTCATAAGACACTTTTCCTTCTTCTTAACTTACCGGGACGACAGTTCTTTTACTTAACTTATAGAGTGGCAAGCACCATGCCAGTTAGGCACTCGTCCGAGGCGATGGCCTAACGCTCTTAAACCGAGCACTTAGCGGGACGGGCGGCCGCCGACCCCGCAACGGCTCGCGTGTTAAAAACGGCCAGCCGCAGCCCATACCGTTAAATGTCGTTACCATCTCGTAAGGTGTGGCGATACTGCATATAATGGGCAGGCTCACGCGAAGCGCGCGCCGAAGAGGCGTGCGTCCCGAACCCGTAGGAGGTTAATTCCATGAATACCTTTGCACGGCCCACACGCCGTCCGGTCATAACTCTCTCCACGACGCGAAGTCACTCCACGACACGGGGCCTTCTCGCTCTCGCGCTCGCGGCGTTGCTCGCGCCCTCTCTGTTTTCGCTGTCGTCGCGACCCGTCGCGGCGCAGGACGACCTCGAACGCGCGGTGGCGATGATGGCGAAGATCGGTTTCGCCAGCTCGCCGAGCTTTTCGCCGGACGGGTCGCGCGTCGCCTTCGTCACGAACCTGAGCGGGCTGCCGCAAGTCTGGGTGATGCCCACGGCGGGCGGCTACCCCGTGCTCGTCACGTCGTTCGACGACCCCGTCGGCTTCGTCAACTGGTCGCCCGACGGCCAGTGGCTCGCCTTCAACGTCGCTCCGGGCGGCGGCCTGAACGAACAGATTTACGTCGCGCGTCCCGACGGGACGGGCCTGCGTAGACTGACCGAGGGCGGCAAGGAGAACAACTTCCTCGGCGGCTGGACGCACGACGGGCGACACCTCTTCTACTCTTCAAACCGTCGCAACGCGGCCTCGACCGACTCTTATCTTTTGGACGTGGCGACGGGGCAGGCGCGCATGGTCGCCGAGAACAAGGGCGTCGGCGGCATCAGCGACGTGAGCCGCGACGGGCGCTTCGCCGTCATCAGTCGCTTGATTAATCGCGGCGACAACAACCTCTACCTCGTTAATCTGTCCGACGGTAAAGAGTCCCTACTCACGCCGCACGAAGGGCCGGGGACGTTCGGCGGCGCGCAGTTCTCGAACGATGGCCGCACCGTCTATTTCGCGTCGAACAAGGACAGAGACTTGATTGCGCTGGCGCGCGTGCGACTGGACGCGGGCGGTCAGCCCGGCCCCATCGAGGTGGTCGCGGCGCGCGAAGACGCGGAGCTTTCGGGCGGCGTGATGAACGAGCAGGGGACGATGATGGCGCTTCTCTGGAACGTCGCGGGCCGCAGCGAGCTTTCGTTTCTCGACGTGAAGACGGGGAAGATGACGGGCGGGCCGCGTCTCCCATCGGAGATTGCGGGCGCGCTTGAGTTCTCGAAGGACGGGCGGCGGCTCGCGCTGACGCTCTCGGGCGCGTCGTTGCCGTCCGACATTTGGGTGCTCGACCTCGGCTCGAAAGAGTTCGCGCAACTGACGCGCAGCCCGCACGCGGGCGTCGACCTCGCGCGCCTCGTGCGCCCGGAACTCGTCCGCTACAAGGCGCACGACGGGCTTGAGCTTTCGGGCTGGCTCTACCGTCCGCAGGGCGCGAGCGGCCCCGGCCCCGTCGTGTTGAGTTTTCACGGCGGCCCCGAAGGGCAGGAGCGGCCGGGCTTCAACAGCACCTATCAGGCGCTCTTGTCGCGCGGCATCGCGGTCTTCGCGCCGAACGTGCGCGGCTCTTCCGGCTTCGGCAAACGCTTCGTCAACCTCGACAACGGCGCGCTCCGTGAGAACGGCGTGCGAGACATCAAGGCGACGGTCGATTACGTCGTCTCGTCGGGCGTGGCCGACCCGAAACGCATCGGCATCATGGGCGGCTCCTACGGCGGCTACATGGTGATGGCGGGACTCACGGAGTACCCGGAGCTTTTCGCGGCGGGCGCGAACCTCTTCGGCGTCGTCAACTTCGAGACCTTCTTCAAACACACGCAGCCTTGGATGGCGGCCATCTCGAAGGTCGAGTACGGCGACCCCGAGCGCGAGGCCGAGATGCTCAAGAAACTCTCTCCCATCCACCGCGTCGACCGCGTCAAAGCGCCGACCATCGTCCTGCACGGCGCGAACGACACGAACGTCCCCGTCGTCGAGGCCGAGCAGGTCGTCGAAAACTTGAAGCGGCGAAACGTGCCCGTCGAGTACGTCCTCTTCCCCGACGAGGGGCACGGCTGGCGCAAGACTCCGAACCGCATCCGCTCGACCGTCGAGATAGTCAAGTTCTTCGACAAGCACCTCCGAGCGGGCTAACAGAATCGTGGCACGACGGCGCGATGACGAATGACGGAAATGACGCCGCGCTAACGAACGCGATAACGAACGGCGGAACAAAAGTAGTGACGGCC
>DASUNL010000583.1:0-2709 GCA_036277175.1 Pyrinomonadaceae bacterium
CTTACTCGACGACCCACATGTCGCCGCTGTTGATGAGCTTGTCTAACTGGCCGCGCCCCTTTTTGGCGATGGACTCGTCGATTTGCCCGGCGAGCAGGTCTTCGTAAGTCTCGCGCTCGACGTCGCGGAGGATGCCGACGGGCTGCGGGAAGTCGGGCTGCTCCATGCGCGCAATCATGAAGGCGACCGAGGGGTCTGGCTCGTATACGTCGTGAACGAGGATGTCGTCGACGGTCACGCCGTTCTCGCCGATGGTCACGACCTCGGGCCGCGCGCCGTTCATGCGGATGCCTCTGTTCTTCTCCTTGCCGAAGAGCATCGGCTGGCCGTGCTCAAGGTAGAGCACGTTGTCGGGGCGCACGCTCCGCTCGGCGAAGTGGTCGAACGCGCCGTCGTTGAAGATGTTGCAGTTCTGGTAGACCTCGACGAACGAGATGCCCTTGTGGCGCGCGGCCGCCTCGACTATCGACGACAGGTGTTTGACGTCGATGTCAATCGAGCGCGCGACGAACGTCGCCTCGCTCGCCACGGCCAACGCGCAAGGATTGACGGGGTAGTCGATGACGCCCATCGGCGTCGACTTCGTCTTCTTGCCGAACTCGGAGGTCGGCGAATACTGCCCCTTCGTCAAGCCGTAGATGCGGTTGTTGAAGAGTATGTAGTTGAGGTCGAGGTTGCGCCGGATGGCGTGCATGAAGTGGTTGCCGCCGATTGATAAGGCGTCGCCGTCGCCGGTGATGACCCACACGCTCAAGTCCGGGTTCGACGCCTTGATGCCGGTCGCAATCGCGGGCGCGCGTCCGTGAATCGAGTGGAACCCGTAGGTGTTCATGTAGTAGGGGAAGCGCGACGAGCAGCCGATGCCCGAGACGAAGACGATGCGCTCGCGCGGGATGCCGAGTTCGGGCATCACCTTCTGCACGTTGTTGAGGATGGCGTAGTCGCCGCAGCCCGGACACCAGCGCACCTCTTGCCCGGAGACGAAGTCGGCCTTCGCGAGTTTGCCCGGCGGCGGCGCGGCCTTGCCCGCCGTGACCGAACCCGGCTCGCTCTCCGGCGAAGGCCCGCCGCCCGAGACGTTGCCGCCGATGCCGCGCGCGGCCTCTTCGCCCGCCCGCTTGTTCCCGTTGCCCCCGTTATCACTCGTGCTCATCTAACTCGACTCCTTATGAAAACTTTACCTATGAAGCGTTGACGACCTCGGCCGCCTCGCCCGCACCCTGCGACGCCGCGCTCTGACCGCCGTCGCCCGACTCGCCGCCACGCGACGACGCGGTACGCTCGCCAGCATCACTCTCATCAACTCTACCAGCGCCGCCCTCGTCAACTCCGGCGTCGCCTTTGTCAAAGACTTCCGCCGCGCCCCCGTCAACAACTTCCGCATCGCCCCTTTCAACGACTTCGGCGTCGACGCCGTCCGTCTTCTCGCCGTCGCCGCCGACGAAGATGCCTTCATTTTCGCCCGCCGCGGGCGCGAGCCAGTTGCCCTTGACGAACTCGCCGTGAGCGCGCGTGCGCTCGGCGAACTCCTCGAAGCGGCGCGCGGCCCTTTTGCCCTGATAGTAGAGCCGCAGCACGGCCGCGCCCTCGCGCGTGCGAAGCTCAAGACAAGGCTGCGCGCCAAAGCCGGGGTCGACGAACGTGAAGGCGAACTCCGCAATCGCCTCGGGGCGAAAATGCACGTGCGCGCTCGGTCGCTTGCGGCGCTGAAGCACAGCCTCCCCGCCATCCTCGCCGACTTCGAGCTTGCCGACGATGTTGGCCGACGCCGCCGCGTTCGGCACGGCCGCCACGAAGCGCCCCATCCGGCACGCCGCGCCCAACAACTCCCAAAAAACTTTCTCCTCCATCGCTTCCGACTCCGACGGACGCATCCGCGTCAGTGAATTAATTTAGAGATACTCTTCGACCTTGCCGACGATTTCGCGTATCTGGAAGGGGCGGCCCTTGACCTTCGAGAAGGCGACGGCGTTGACGAGGTACTTGGCGCGAATCATCGTCGCCAGTTGGCCCAAGTTCATCTCGGGGATGATGACGGTCTCGAAGCCCGCGAGCACCTCGCCCAAGTTCGAGGGGAAGGGGTTGAGGTAACGCAGGTGCGCCGAAGAGACCGACTTGCCCTCCTGACGCAGACGCTCGACGGCCGAAGTAATCGAGCCGTAGGTCGAGCCCCAGCCGAGGACGAGCACCTTGCCCGTGGGGTCGCCGAAGAGCTCGACGGCGGGGATGTCCTGCGCGGCGCGGTCGACCTTGGCCTGCCGCATCTGCACCATGAAGTGGTGGTTCTCGGGCTCGTAGTTGACGTTGCCGGTGAGGTGCTGTTTCTCGATGCCGCCGACGCGGTGTTCGAGTCCGGGCGTCCCCGGCAGCGCGAAGGGGCGCGCGAGCGTCTCTTCGTCGCGCGAGTAGGGCAGGAAGTTCGCGGGGTCGGCGGCGAACTCGACCTCGATCTTCGGCAGGGAATCGACCTCGGGCACGGGCCACGGCTCGGCGCCGTTGGCGAGGTAGCCGTCGGAGAGGAAGAAGACCGGCGTCATGAACTTCGTTGCGATGCGCGCCGCCTCCATCACCATGTAGAAGCAGTCGCCGGGAGTCTGCGCGGCGACCACCGGAACGGGGCACTCGCCGTTGCGGCCGTAGAGGGCCTGCAGCAGATCGGCCTGCTCGGTCTTCGTGGGGAGACCGGTGCTGGGTCCGCCGCGCTGCACG
>DASUNL010000584.1:0-3109 GCA_036277175.1 Pyrinomonadaceae bacterium
CGGGCTTTCATTGAAAGCAATCAGCGTTCAGCAGTCAGCGTTCGGCAGTTAGCGTTCGGCTTTCATCTGTTCCGGCACTCGCAGCTTTCGTCAAAGCAGTCCGCCTTCGCCGGAGACGAAAAGCTGAAAGCTGGCTGCTGAACGCTGAACGCTTTCATATCTCCAATCGCAAGCCGTCGCGCGCCTCGATGGTCTCGCCCGGCCAGAGGGCGCGCGCCTCCGAGGCGAGGTCAAAGCCGTCCCACTCCGGGTAGAGGTGCGAGAGCACGACGCGGCGCGGCGCGGCCAGCGCGGCGAGCCGCATCGCGTCCGCGAGTTCGAGGTGCGTGCCGACGGGCTTCGAGCGGCGGAAAGAACACTCCATCAGAAACAAATCCGCTCCGCGCGCGAAACGCGCGAGCGCGTCGGTCGGCCCGGTGTCGGAGGTGTAGACGAGCGACGCGCCGTCGGCGTCGGTCACGCGCAGGGCCAAGCTCTCGCGCGTGTGCGGCGTCGAAAAAGTCTCGGCGCGAAGGCCGTCGAGGATTTCAAACTCCGAGCGCGGCGCGACCTCGCGCACTTCGAGCGGAAACGGCTGCGCGAATAGCTCGTAGTTGTTGGCCGCGTCGAATCGCTTGAGCAGACGCCGAAGCCCGCGCGGGCCGAAGACGACGAGGGGCTTGCGCCGCCGGCGCGTCTCGGGCGCGTACTTCGTGCCGAAGAGGAAGGGGGCGAGTCCGCCGACGTGGTCGAGGTGGAAGTGGCTGACCCAGACCGAGTCGAGCGCGGCCCAGTCCAACCCTTCGGCGGCGGCGCGGTGGAAAGAGGTCGCGCTGATGTCGAGCATGAGCGTGCCGCCGCGCGCCGCGAGCCAGTGCGCGGACGAGGAGCGGCGCGGGTGGGGCACAGACGTGCCCGAGCCGAGGACGGTTAAGTGCATTACTAAGCGGCGGAGTCTATCGCGGACGGGGGCCCGGTGAGCGTGAAGGCTACCAACAGGCGCGGCCGCGCGTCAACGTCTGCTTGACCCGCGCCCGATGCGTGCGCTAAATCTTCCCCGCAGGAAGTATCCGAAACCACACAGGAGCGCGCGGAAGGGCCGCCACCACTCAACAGGGATGCACGGCGTTGTTTCGCTGCTGGACGACGAGCACTATGCGTTGGTCGAAGACGTCTGGCGTGAGCTGTCGGAAAAATTCGGCGTCCGCGGCATCTACGCGACGCCCTTCCCGCACTTCACCTATCAAGTCTCCGAAGAGTACGACGCGGCGCGGGTCGAGCGCGCGCTGCGCCGCGTCGCCGCGCGCACGCACCCGTTCAAGGTGCGCACCGGGGGCTTAGGCATCTTCTGTCTGGCGAAGCCCGTGCTCTACGTGCCGCTCGTGCGCTCGCCCGAGCTCGAAGACCTGCACGAGCGCGTCTGGCAAGAGCTTGAGGGCACGCCGACGGGCGAGGCGGCGAAGTACTACGAGGCAGGGCAGTGGCTACCGCACGTCACGCTCGCGCAAGGCGACATCGACCGCGACCAGTTGGCCGAGATAGTGCGCGTGCTGGCCGCGCGCAACTTCCACTGGGAACTCGAAGTCAACAACCTCTCGCTCATCTACGACACCGGCGCGGAGCAGGGCCTCCGCTGCCGCTTCAACTTCGCGGCCTGCTGATTTTCACGTATGACCGAAGAACCGATTGAACTCGACGTGTTGGGCGTCTACTCGCACCCGGACGACGCGGAGCTGGCGGCGGGCGGGACGCTTCTGAAGTTGAAGTCTCTGGGCTACCGGACGGGCGTGCTCGACATGACGCGGGGCGAGATGGGGACGCGCGGGACGCGCGAGCTGCGCGAGGAGGAGGCGCGCGCGGCCGGACGCCTCCTCGGCCTCGACGCGCGAATGAACCTCGAACAGCCCGACGGCCACGTCTGGCTGACCGAGGAGGCGCGCACGGCGATGGTGCGCGTCCTGCGCGCGACGAAGCCGCGCTTGGTTCTCACGGCGCACTGGGACGACCCGCACCCCGACCACGCCAACACGAGCCGCATCGTGAGAGAGGCGGCCCGCCTCGCCTCGATGCGCCGCTACGACGAGGGGCACGGCCAAGACGCCATCCGGATGCCCTCAATCGCCCACTCCGTCCACTCGCGCCTCGTCGTCCCGTCGTTCGTCGTCGACGTGTCGGAGTTCGTCGCCGGAAAGATGGATGCCGTGCGCGCGCACGCCTCGCAGTTCTACAGTCCCGAGTCGAAAGAGCCCGTCACGCGCATCAGCGAGGAGGGCTTCCTCAACATGATCGAGTTCCGCCTCCGCTACTACGGCTCGCTCATCGGCTCGGCCGCCGGTGAGGCTTGGTACGTTCGCGAAGCTCTCAACGTCGCCGACCCGTTCGCCCTGCTGACGCGCCCGATGAACATCTACTCGTAGGCCGTCCCCGCGCTAAATGTCTCGCTGGTAGAACAGCACCACGTCACCGAATTCCAGCTTGCCCACACCGGCCATCGGGTGAAAGTCGAGCGTGTTATTCCCGTGCTTGAGCACGTTGGCGTTAATCACCTCGTGTATGGTGTGGACGCGGGTCGGCGTGGCCGTGAGAGTGTAGTCGAGCTGTTGCGAGCCGTTGACCTTGACTTCAAACTTGAGGTTCTTTGTTCCGTCGAGGACGAGGATGACGAACATCAAGACCGAGCGGGAGGCGAGGTGGACGCCCGCGTCGAGCTCAAAGTTCAAAACATGATTGAATCCGCCGTCGGAGACACGCGAGATTTCAAACTTATTGTCGGCGGCGATAAGGTAGTCGGCTATGCGTGGCATGTTGAGCCTCCTGTAAATTTTCAACCCGTGAGGCGAGGCGTCAACGAGGGCGGGATTACTCGGCCGCAGATTACACAACCCGCGCGCGGGGGGCAAGGTTGATGAGAGGCGTGCTACTCGTAGGGCAACTCCGCGAGACTCCACAGACCGAGGCACTTGCTTAGCTCCTCGTCCTCGACGACGAGGCGACGGGGCGGCGGGAAGTTGAGCGGCGGAAGCTCCAGATTCAACTTGCGCCAGTCGCCGGTCGCTATCTCCTCGTTCTCTTGGACGTCGGTGTGCGTCGTCGCGAGCAGGTAGACCGCGCCGCTGCGCTTGAAGTTGCC
>DASUNL010000585.1:0-15441 GCA_036277175.1 Pyrinomonadaceae bacterium
GCCGAGGCGCTCGTCACGCACTTGGATGCGGCCTTCGCGCGCGTCTGGACGCTCGACGAAGGCTCAAGCGTGCTTGAGCTACAGGCGAGCGCGGGGATGTACACGCACCTCGACGGCCCGCACTCGCGCGTCCCCGTCGGACGCTTCAAAATCGGACTCATCGCCGAGGAGCGTCGGCCGCACCTGACCAACTCGGTCGTCGGCGACCCGCGCGTGGGCGATCAGGAGTGGGCCGAGCGCGAGGGGATGGTCGCGTTCGCCGGCTACCCGCTCATCGTCGAAGACCGGCTCGTCGGCGTGATGGCGTTGTTCGCGCGCCACTCGCTTACGGAGCGCGCGCTCGAAGCGATGGCGGCCGTCGCCAACGTCGTCGCGCTCGGCATCGAGCGCAAGCGCGGCGAGGAGGGGCTGCGCGAGAGCGAGGAGCTGAATCAGGCCGTCCTCAACTCGCTCGTCGCCCACATCGCCGTGCTCGACCGGGAAGGTCGCATCGTCGCCGTCAACGACGCATGGCGTCGCTTCGCCGAGGAGAACGGCGGCGCGGGCGAGAGCGTCGGCATCGGCGCAAACTACCTCTCGGCCTGCGCGCACGGAACGTCGGACGACGCCGAGGTGCGGCGCGTTTTGCGAGGCATCGAGGCGGTGCTCGCGGGCGAGCGCGAAGACTTTCAAATCGAGTACCTGTGCCACTCCAAGGACGAGGAACGCTGGTTCGTGCTTCACGCGAACCCTCTGCGTCTGGGTCGCGGCGGCGCGGTCGTCTCGCACATCAACATCACCGAGCGCAAGCGCGCCGAGGAGGCTCTGGCCGCGCTGAGCCGCGAGCGCGAGCAGATGTTGGAGGAGGTTTCGACGCCGCTTGTCCCCGTCCTCGAAGGCGTGCTCGTCATGCCGCTCATCGGCTCGCTCGACACGGCGCGCATGCAGCGCGCCACGCAGGCCGCGCTCGCCGAAGTCAATCGCACGGGCGCGCGCGCCTGCATCATCGACATCACGGGCGCGCGCATCATCGACTCGCACGCCGTCGCCAACCTCTCGAACCTCGTGCTCGCGCTCCGCCTGACGGGCGCGGAGGCCATCGTCACGGGCGTCTCGGCCCACGCCGCGCAATCAATCGTCGGCCTCGGGCTGGACTTGGGCGGCATACGCACGCACCGCACGCTCGCGCAGGCCGTCTCGTCTCTGCTCGGCCACGCGGCGTCGGGCGGGCGTTGATAACGGGCGCGCGAGTTTTCATCAAACGGCATACATCGACCGACTTTCATCAACGGACAAGGGGCACACGAAAAGGCAATGGCACTACCTCAGACGCTCGGCGAACTCAAACGACAAGGCTACGGCGGCGCTTCGGTCAAAGACGAGATGCGCGCCAACCTCATCCGCCGCCTGCGCGCGGGCGAAAGACTTTTTCCCGGCATCGTCGGCTACGACGAGACGGTCGTCCCGCAAATCGTCAACGCCGTCTTGGCGCGTCACAACCTCATCCTCTTGGGCCTACGCGGTCAGGCCAAGAGCCGCATCATCCGTCAACTGACGGCGCTCTTAGACGAAACGATTCCCGTCATCGCGGGCTCGGAAATCAACGACGACCCCTTGCGCCCCATCTCGGCCTACGGGCGACAACAGATTGAGACGCGCGGCGACGAGACGCCGGTCGCGTGGGTCGAGCGCGACGCGCGCTTCGTCGAAAAACTCGCGACGCCCGACGTGACCGTCGCCGACATCATCGGCGATGTCGACCCGATTAAGGCGGCGCGCGGCGGGCATCTTTTGAGCGACGAGCTGACCATCCATTACGGCCTTCTGCCGCGCGCCAATCGCGGCATCTTCGCCATCAACGAATTGCCCGACCTCGCCGGCAAGATTCAGGTCGCGCTCTTCAACATCATGCAGGAGGGCGACGTGCAGATTAAGGGCTACCCCGTGCGTCTCCCCTTGGACGTGATGCTCGTCTTCTCCGCCAACCCCGAGGACTACACGGCGCGCGGCAAAATCATCACGCCCCTCAAAGACCGCATCGGCGCGGAGGTCTCAACGCACTATCCTTCGGACTTGCAGCTCGGCGTCGAGATTACGCGGCAGGAGGCTTGGACTGCGCGCGAAGGAGTCGAGGGCCGACTAGTCATCCCCGATTTCCTGCGCGAGCTGGTCGAGCAAATCGCGTTCGAGGCGCGCGACGACCAGAGGATTGACAAGCGGAGCGGCGTCTCGCAGCGTCTGCCGATAACGGTGATGGAGTCAACGGTCTCGAACGCCGAGCGGCGCGCGCTCTTGACGGGCGAGGAGGAAGTCGTGCCGCGCGTGTCGGACGTGTACGCGGCCGCGCCGTCGATGACGGGGAAGATGGAATTGGAGTACGAGGGCGAGCAGGTCGGCGCATCGCGCATCGCGCGCGACCTCGTCAAACGCGCGGCCGGAGAAATCTTCGAGGGCTACTTCGTCGGCATCGACTTCGCGCCGACCGTTCGCTGGTTCGACGAGGGCAACACCCTGCGACTCGCCGATACGGCCTCGGCCTCGGAGTGCGTCGCGCTCGTCGAAACAGTCCCCGACCTCGTCGAGACGGCGCTCGTCCCCTTCGACTTTGCGCGCGACGACGAAGCGATGCTCGTCTCGGCCTGCGAGTTCGTCCTCGAAGGTCTCTACGCCCAGAACAAAATCAGCCGCAACGAGGAGGGCGGCTACACCGCCGCCACCAAGGCCCGCAAAGACCGCCGCGGCATGATCTACGACGACCTCACCGAGACGGGACGGTTCAGCTGACATGAAGTTCATACGCTATTCGAGGTTTAAGGGGTTCGACGTGTCGGGGGTCAATCTGGGCGACCTGATGGAGGCGTTGCAGGACTCTCTGTTGGATTCCGGGTTCGACGACGACTACTACTGGACGCGGCAGAGGCGGCAGGCAGACACGTCGCTCGACGCGCTCCGGCAGGCGCTTCTCCAAGCATTGCTCGACGCGGGCGAGTTGGACGAACAGGACGTGCGCGAGATGCTGGCCGAGAACGGCGGCGAGTTTCGCGGCTCGCAGTTGGAGGAGCTGCTCAATCAGCTCATCGAGCGTCTGGTCGAGGAAGGTTATCTGAAGTTGACGGAGGAGCCGCGCCGCGCCGACGAGCGTGCGCGCGAGGGGCAGCGCGGGCCGGGCGAGGTGGGCGAGCCTCTGCCGCGCAACGTCAAGTTCGAGGTGACGGAGAAGGGTTTGGACTTCCTCGGCTACAAGACGCTCCGCAACCTCTTGGGCAGTCTCGGCAAGTCTTCGGCGGGCCGACACGACACGCCGCACCTTTCGACCGGCGTCGAGGCCGCGCTCGGCGCGAAGCCATACGAGTTCGGCGACACCGTGAACCTCGACGTGAACGCGACGCTTCTGTCGGCCATCAAGCGCGAGGGCTTGGGCGTCCCTCTGAACCTCGAATACTCAGACCTCTACGTGCATCAACAGGACTACCAATCTTCGTGCGCCACGGTCGTCATGCTCGACTGCTCGCACTCGATGATTCTCTACGGCGAAGACCGCTTCACGCCCGCCAAGAAGGTCGCGCTCGCGCTCGCGCACCTCATCCGCACGCAGTATCCGGGCGACTCGCTCAAGGTCGTCCTCTTCCACGACGACGCCGAGGAACTCCCGCTCGCGCGCCTCGCCGCGACGCAGGT
This sequence comes from Pyrinomonadaceae bacterium, assembly GCA_036277175.1. Classification (GTDB taxonomy): domain Bacteria; phylum Acidobacteriota; class Blastocatellia; order Pyrinomonadales; family Pyrinomonadaceae; genus DASQDT01. Next base: position 3,658 of record DASUNL010000585.1, read on the forward strand.
CGGCCCGTATCACACGAACACGGCCGAGGGCTTGAAGCTCGCGCGCCGACTCCTTCAGGCGCAGCGCAAGGAGATGAAGCAGATAGTGATGGTGACGGACGGAAAGCCCACCGCCTGTTTCCTCGACGCGGCGCAAGCGCCGTCTTCTTCTTCGCGCGAACGCGCGGGCGGGCGACGCGCTCTGCCGTTCGGCGAGGTGCGCGGCGGTCGTCGTCTCTACAAGAATTCGATGGGCGGCGACCCCGTCGTGATGGAGGCGACGATGCGCGAGGTGCAGGCGTGCCGCAAGGCGGGCGTGATGATAAACACCTTCATGCTCGCCTCGGACTACTACCTCGTCGAGTTCGTCAAAGAGATGTCGCAGATGACAAGCGGCAAGGCCTACTTCGCCACACCCGGCAACCTCTCCCAATTCGTCCTCATAGATTTCCTTCGGCGCAAGAAGAGCCGCGTCAAGTAGCGACGCGACGTGTGCGCGTGAGCGCGTCGCGCGCTTCACGGACGAGGCGTGCGGCGGCGTCGGGCGTGTCGGCCGTCGCGGTGAGGTGGCCCATCTTGCGGCCGCGTCGCGGCTCGCGTTTGCCGTAGAGGTGTAGGCGGACGCCGGGCAAGGCGAGCGCCGCCGGCCAGTCGGGTTCGCCCTGCGCCCAGAGGTCGCCGAGGAGGTTCGCCATCGCGGCGGCCGGTCGCAGAAAGTCCGTCCGCCCGAGCGGCAGCCCGCACACGGCGCGCAGTTGTTGCTCGAACTGACTCGTCGCGCAAGCATCAATCGTCAGGTGTCCGGAGTTGTGCGGGCGCGGCGCGAGCTCGTTGACGACGAGCCGTCCCCCCTTCGTGAGAAACATCTCGACGCACATCACGCCGACCACGTCGAGCGTCTCCAGAACTCCGCGCGCCAAGCTGACGGCCTCGCGCGCAACGTCCGCCGGGACGTGCGGCGCGGGCGCGACCGAGACGTCGAGGATATGTCGCGCGTGCTCGTTCTCGATGACGCCGTAGTGCGCGAACTCGCCCGCCGCGTCGCGCGCCGAGACGACCGAAAGCTCACACTCGAAATCGACGAACTCTTCGACGATGCCCTCGCCCCGGCCGAGCGCGTCGAGCGCGTCGGCGGCCTCCTCGTCCGTCTCGACCTTGCGCTGCCCCTTGCCGTCGTAGCCGAAGCCTGCGGTCTTAAGTACCGCCGGGCGGCCGACCTTCGAGAGCGCCGCGCGCAGTTCTTGGACGGACGCGACGCGCGCGAAACGCGCGACGGGGAAGCCGCGCGCTTCGAGGAAACTTTTTTCGCGCAGGCGATTCTGCGTCGTGTGCAAGACCGCTCCCGACGGGCGCACCGGCGCAAGCTCGGCCGCCGCCTCGACCGTCGCGGCCGGCACGTTCTCGAACTCGAAGGTGATGCAATCGACCGCGTGCGCGAAGCGTCTGACGGCGTCGAGGTCTTCGTAAGGGGCGGAGGTTTCGAGGTCGGCGACTTGGCCGGTCGGCGTGTCACGGTCGGGCGAGAAGGTGTGGACGCGGTAGCCCATCCGGCGCGCGGCGAGCGCGAACATGCGGCCGAGTTGGCCGCTGCCGAGCACGCCCAAAGTCGCGCCGGGGAGGACGGGCTTCATACCGGAGGGAGTTGCGCTTCGAGAACTTTGTCGGTCTGCGCGCGACGAAACTCGCGCAGTCGCTCGCGCAAACTCTCGCGCGAGTTGGCGAGGATGGCGACGGCGAGCAGTCCTGCGTTGGTCGCGCCCGCCTGCCCGATGGCGAGCGTCGCGACGGGGACGCCCGCAGGCATCTGGACGATTGAGAGAAGCGAATCGACGCCGCGCAGGACGCGGCTCTCGACGGGGACGCCGAGCACCGGCAGCGTCGTGTGCGCCGCGACCATGCCGGGCAGGTGCGCCGCGCCGCCCGCGCCCGCGATGATGACTTCGAGGCCGCGACCCTCGGCCTCGCGCGCGAAGCGGGCCATGAGTTCCGGCGTCCGGTGCGCCGAGACGACGCGGCACTCGTGCGCAACGTTGAACTCCTTTAAGACTTCGGCCGCGTGTCGCATCGTCTCCCAGTCGGACGTGCTGCCCATGACAACGGCGACCAGAGGCGAGGACGAAGGCTGCGGACGCTGCGACGAAGACTCGTCGTCCTCCGCGCGCGTCCGATTCCTTTTAGCCGACCTCTTTGCGCCGCTCTTCTTCATCCCGTCCGCCTTCACACTTCTCTCCCGAGGTATCGCTCGCGCAGGATGCTCGCGTGGTGGGCCTCGTGGCCGGCGATGATGTGCGCGAGCGCGCGGACGCTCATCACGCTCTCGTTGGCCGTGCCGCGACGCGCCCACGCTCGCGCGTCGAGGTTCGAGAGCAGGTCGAGCGTCGTCGCGCGCACGCGCTCAAGCTCGTCGACCAGAGACGGGAGCGTGCGCGAGTTGAAGTCGGCGTTGGCGACGTACAAGTCCTGATCCATGCTGGGCAGAGACGCCGTGTCTCCGCGCGCGATTGCCAACGCGCGGTAGGCGAAGACGCGCTCGCTGTCGATGACGTGCCCGACCAGCTCCTTAATCGTCCACTTGCCCGGCTCGTAGGACTCGGCGGCCCGCTCTTCGGAGACGCCGCGAAGCGCGTCGAGCGTCTCCGCCGACTGACGCCGGAGCGTCTCCAAAACGTCGCCTTCGGGGACGCGCGAGACGTAGCCTTTGAAGTAGGCCGGGTACTCGTCCTCGCCCGGCCGCGCGGCGGTGTGTGTGTCCATCTTCGGTCTTACTTTCCCGCGCCGCGAGGGGCGCGTCTCATTCGGTGTTGGGGTTGATTTCGTTATGCACTTCGCTTTCGGGCTTCTCGCGTCCGGGCGCGGTCGTGCCGGCGGGCGGCTCGCCCTCTATCTTCTCGGTCGGGCTCGTCGGTTGCTGCTCTTCGTTCGCGCCCTCGTTCGCGGGCGCTTTAAACTGTCCTTCGCTCTGGCTCATGTCGTGTCGCTCCCCTTTCGCCTGTTGATGAAAACTCTGCTGACTGAAAATCTACTCCTGCGCGTGCGAGTAGCCGGCGCGGCCGTCGAAGTTGTAAAGGTTCTCGGTCTTGATGAAGTCGAAGCCGGCGTCGGCCGCGCGTTTTAAGAGTGACGCGACCTGCGCGTGCGCGACGCGCCCGCCGCCCTCCGCGTCGGAGACGAAGCGGCAGCGCCAGTGGTCGGAGCAGAAAGTCTCGGCCGCGCCGCCGGGCCAGACCTTCACGCCCCGGTTGCTGACCGAAGAGATGCGCAATCCGTCGCCCGCCAAGTTCTCCATCGCGCCGCCAAGGTCGGCGGGCGTCCCTTCCGTCCATTCGAGGTAGACGTCGACGCCGACCAACTCTTTCGACGCGGCGGGCGCGGTGCGCGCCATGCGACCGGCGAACTCCGCGCCCGCGCCGCCCGACTCTTCGGCCGCGCGGTAGCTGACCGCCTTCAAGGTCTCCGGCTTCTGACCCAAACGCGCGACGACCGCCTCGGCGAACTCCCGCGTCCCGACCTTCTCTTTACTCACGCCTTCGGAGTAGATGTCGTAGGTGTGTATGCCGTCCTCCATCGTCCGCAGCCAAGCGTTGTGCGCGCGCTCGGCCGCCTCGGTCTGCCCCAAGTGGACGAGCATCATCACCGCGCCGAGGAAAAGCCCCGAAGGGTTGGCGAGGTTCTGACCGGCGCGGCGAGGGGCCGACCCGTGGATGGCCTCGAACATTGCGATTGACTCGCCGATGTTGGCCGAGCCGGCGAGTCCGACCGAGCCGGCGATTTGCGCGGCCACGTCCGAGAGCACGTCGCCGTAGAGGTTCGGCAGGACGACGACGTCGAAGTTCTCCGGCGTGTCGGCGAGCTTGGCCGCGCCGATGTCGACTATCCAGTGCTCGTTCTCGATGTCTTTGTACTCGGCGGCGACCTCCTCGAAGACCTTGTGGAAGAGGCCGTCCGTAATCTTCATGATGTTGTCTTTGGTGAAGCACGTCACCTTCCGACGGTTGTTGCGGCGCGCGTACTCGAAGGCGTAGCGGCAAATCTTCTCCGTGCCCGGTCGCGAGATGAGCTTGAGACACTGCGTCACCTGCTGCGTCTGCCGGTACTCGATGCCGCCGTAGACGTCCTCCTCGTTCTCGCGGACGATGACGACGTCCATCACGGGGTGCTTCGTCTCGACGAACGGGTGATAGGAGACGCACGGGCGGACGTTGGCGTAGAGTCCGAAGGTCTTGCGGATGGTGACGTTGAGGCTCTTGTAGCCTCCGCCCTGCGGCGTCGTAATCGGCGCTTTCAAAAAAACTTTGGTGCGCCGCAGAGACTCGAACGCCTCGGGCGCAATCCCGGCCGCGTTCCCCGCCAGATAGACGCTCTCGCCGATGGCGATCTCCTCGATGTCGAGCGCCGCGCCCGCCTCCGTGATGATGCGCAGCGTGGCGTCCATGATTTCGGGGCCGATGCCGTCGCCGCGCGCGATGGTGATGGGTGTCTTGGTAGCCATGATTGAAAAGTCTTTGCGCCTTTCCGAAATACGGATGTGAGTAGAGCGGACGCACGCCGCGCGTCGTCTCTATGGCTGCCGCGCGCGGCTGACGTCGATGTGAAAACCTTGCCGAAGCGTGCGGGTAGATATATCACTGCCCGCGCGCGTCTGACAAATTACCCGCCGAAGCCTTCCGCACGGCGCGCGCCGTCACACGAATGCGACGGCGCGCTCGCTAACGGAATGCGCGACGGCGTGGGGCGACGCGCCGTCATGTTAAACGTTGACCGCATGCGGTACTCGTGCTACTTTCCGCATGTTCCAACCTCGTCAATTTAATCAACGAAGAAGACCGGCAGCGCACCTCGGTCGAAGTGTGCCCGCGAGCTTCGCGGCCGCCTCGTTTTTACGTTTCGTTCATTGCCCCTGAACCTTCCCGACGCCAACATAAAAAGCGGCTTGACCAATCAAGGAGGAATCCATCGAATGTCAGTCTCGTGCCACTCCCTCCCCATTAAACCTTACGCGGCCGCGCTCGCGCTGTCGCTTCTCTTCTCGGCCGTCCTCGCTTCCACGACCAACGTCTCCGCGCAGGTGAGGGAGCGGGGCGCTCGTCAGGCCGCCGTCACCGACGACGCCGCGCCGCGCGCCGCCGAGTCGCGACGCGCCGCGCAAACGAATGAGCCCGTCGCCGCGACCGCCGACGGTGACGCGACCGGCGTCGCGCCCGTGACGAGCGCGGCCCGACGCCCCGCGACGGCCGTCACGCAGTCGCCGTCGAAGTACAAGTGGACGCGCGCGCCGCGCCCGAACTCTCCGGCCGTCCCCGTGCCGCTCGTCCCGGCCACGGCCGGCCAGCTCATCATCTCGGAGTTCCGCCTGCGCGGCACGAACGGCGCGAACGACGAGTTCGTCGAGATTTACAACGCCTCGGGGGCCGACCACACCGTCGACGCCTCCGGAACCGGCACGGGCTACGGCGTCTTCGCCTCCGACGGCGTCCTGCGCTTCAGCATCCCCAACGGCACGGTCATCCCGGCGCGCGGACACTACCTCGGCTGCAACTCCGTCGCCTACTCGGTCACCAGTTACCCGGCCGGCAACGGCACGACCGCGACCTGCGACGCCACCTACGTCGCAGACATCGTGCACGAAGACCCGGACGGGGGAGGCCCGATGCCCGTCGTGCAACAGGGCATCGCGCTCTTCAACACGAACGTCGCCGGCGAGGTCGCGGCCGCCACGCGCCTCGACGCCGTCGGCCCGACGAGCGAGGCCAACACGCTCTACAAGGAGGGGACGGGCGTGCGCAACCTGACCCCGTTCGCCATCGCCGCCTCTTACGTGCGTCGTTTTCCGGGCGGCTGCATCGGGACTGACCCCGGCACGGTCGACGCCAACTGCACCTCTTCGGCCCTCATCAACAACACCCCGCCCTCGGCGTCGCTCTCCCCGCAGGACACGGACGACAACCGCGCCGACTTCATCTTCGTCGACGCCAACGGCACGCCGGCCTCAACGGAAGGCATCCAGCAGCGCCTCGGCGCGCCCGGCCCGGAAAACCTCTCGTCGCCGATTGTCCGCTCCTCGGCTTCGGGCGCGGGCGTCATCCCCCCGTCGCTGATTGACTCCTGCGTCGCCTCGTCATCGCCGCCCAACCGCGTGCGCGATATGACGAACGACCCCGGCGAGCCTAACGACACCTTCGGCTCGCTCTTCATCCGCCGCAAGTTCACCAACAACACGGGCGGAAACGTCACGCGCCTGCGCTTCCGCATCATCGACATCACGGTCTTCCCGACCGAGGCCTTCTTTCTCCCGCCGCCGCCCAACAACTTCTGCGGCGCGCCCGGCTCGGACTGCGCGGCCGACCTCCGCCCGCTCACCTCGACGGACGTCGTCGTGACGATTGACGGCCCGCCGTGCGGCTCGGGGACGGCTAACATCAGCGTGCGGGGGACGACGCTCGAACAGGCCGCCAGCCCCGAGAACCAGCCGAACGGCGGCGGGTTCAACTCTTCAATGTCGGCCGGGACGGTGACGCTCGCCACGCCGCTCCCGCCGTTGGACGACCCCGGCACGCCCACCGTCAAAGAGAACGAGATTAACCTTCAGTTCCGCTTCGGCGTCCAAGGTCGTGGCAAGTTCCGCGTCTTCATGATCACCGAGGTTTTGCCGTAAACACGTGCGCTGAAAGTGTGGCACGAAGGCGAAGCGGCCGGCGCGACTTAACGCGCGCCGGCCGCTTTACTTTTTCTTAAGGGTTCGCGCTTTTCTCTTCGACGCCGCCGACTCCGAAACTCTTTTCAACTTCCGTCGGCCGTCTCAAGCGCGTCTATCTTCGCGGCGAGGACGAAGTCGCTTTCGCTCAACCCGTCGATGGCGTGCGTGTAAATCTCTATGCGCGCGTATGCCCAACCGAAGCTGATGTCGGGGTGGTGGCCTTCGGCTTCGGCCACCTCGCTGACGCGCTCGACGAAGCGAAGCGCGTCGGCGAAATTCTTAAACTCGTAACTCTTCGACAGGTGATGCTCATCGACCACCTGCCAGCCGCGCACGCGCCGCGCGAGGGCTTCGAGCTGCGCGCCCCGCAGGCGCGGCACGCCGCCGTGACACGGCACGCAGTGACGGCTCGCCAAGTCTTCCGTCTCGTCGTCGGCCTTAAAGTCTTCCATCTCGTCTCGTCCCCCCTTCGCGTCGCCCGCCGCCCGTCGACGGCCGCGCATTGTAACAGACCGCCCCGGCCGCTTGGCAAAAAAGGGCGCGCGCCGTTAATCTTACGGCCTAAAGCTCCAGCACTTTTATCTTCCGAACGTCCGAAGGAGGCGCTGACAAACGTGGCTGCCATCTACCCTTTTCGCGCCCTGCGTCCGCCCAGCGATAAAGTCTCCGAAGTCGCCGCCCCGCCCTATGACGTGGTCAACACCGAAGAGGCGCGCGCACTCTCGGAAGGAAAGCCTTTGAGCTTCCTCCACGTCTCGCGCCCCGAAATCGATTTGCCCGAGGGCGCGAACCTCTACGCCGACGAGACCTACCAAAAGGCCGCCGAGAACTTCCGCCGCCTCATCGAGACGTGCCCACTCGAAGAGGAGAGCGAGCCGAGCCTCTACCTCTACCGCCTGCGGATGGGCGAGCACGAGCAGACGGGTGTGGCCGCGTGCGTCTCGGTCGACGAGTACGACGAAGATTTGATACGCAAGCACGAGCGCACGCGCCCCGACAAGGAGGACGACCGCACGCGCCACGTCCTTGAGCTGCGCGCGCAGACCGGCCCGGTCTTTCTCACCTACCGCGCCGACCGACGCATCGACGCGCTCGTCGAGGCCGAGACCAAGGGCGAGCCGCTCTACGACTTCGAGGCCGAGGACGGCGTCCGCCACACGGTCTGGCGCGCGCCCGCGCCCGAACAGCTAGCGCGCTGCTTCGCCGAAGTTCCCCTGCTCTACATCGCCGACGGCCATCACCGCGCGGCCTCGGCCAGTCGCGCCCGCGCGCGTCTGCGAGATGAGAACTCCGCGCACACGGGCGAAGAGGAGTACAACCGCTTCCTCGCCGTCATCTTCCCCGCCGACCAGATGCAGATACTCCCCTACAACCGCGTCGTCAAAGATTTGAACGGCCTCGGCGACGAAGAGTTCTTCGCGGCCCTGCGCGAACGCTTCGACGTGACGGACGACGCCAACCCGCGCGGGCCGGGCAAAAGCGGTCACTATCACATGTACATGAACGGACGCTGGTACGGACTGACCGCGAAAGACGCGGGCGCGTCGGCGAGCGCGAGCGGCGCGGGCGAAGACGACCCGACGACCACGCTCGACGTGAGCGTACTTCAAGAGCGCCTGCTCGACCCCGTCCTCGGCATCAAGGACGTGCGCACGGACAAGCGGATAGATTTCGTCGGCGGCATACGCGGGACGGAGGAGCTCGTCCGCCTCGTCGACGGAGGGAAATTCAAAGTCGCCTTCGCGCTCCACCCGACCTCGATTGACGACCTGATTCGCGTCTCGGACGCGCGCGGCATCATGCCGCCCAAGTCCACGTGGTTCGAGCCGAAGCTGCGCGACGGCATTCTGATTCACACGATTTAAGCGGTCAGCGGTCAGCACTCAGCTTTCAGCCAAACAAAAAGCTGACCGCCGACCGCTGAATGCTGAACGCTTATGGAAATCGAAACCGAGCGGCTGCTGATGCGGATGTACAGGCCGGAGGACGCCGACGAACAGCTCCGCATCATCAGCACGCCGCAGTTCAGGACGCACTTCCCCGAGTCGTTCCAACCGACGCGCGACAAGGTGCTCGTCGGCATCGGCCGCATCCTCGAACACTGGAATCTGCGCGGGCACGGGCAGTGGGCTTTGGAGCTGAAAGGCGAGGGGCGCATGTGCGGCTACTGCGGCCTGCGCTACCTCGTCCCGACCGACGAGGTCGAGCTGCTCTACGGCATTGACGACAACTACCGGCGGCGCGGGTTGACGACCGAGGCGGCGCGCGCCGCCCTGCGCTTCGGCTTCGAGGAGAGGGGCTTCGAGCGCGTCATGGCCGTCACCGTCCACGAGAACACTGGCTCGCGCCGCGTGATGGAGAAGTCGGGGCTACGCTACGAGCGCGACGACCGCTACTTCGACATCGACTGCGTCTACTACGCCATCAACCGCGAGGAGTTTCGGCCGGACACGTCCGCCCACTACGCGGTCAAACGCTCGGACTGATATGACGGGAGGATTGCTGAAGCGATGCGCGTGCTAATCGCCGATAAGTTTGAACAGTCGGGGCGCGACGGCCTCGAAGCCGCAGGCTGCGATTACTCCTATCAGCCCGACGTGAAGGAGGCGTCGCTCGTCGAGGCCGTCCGCGCCTACGCGCCCGACGTGCTCGTCGTCCGCTCGACGAAGGTCACGGAAGAGATGCTCGACGCCGGGTCGCTCAAGCTCATCGTGCGCGCCGGGGCGGGCTACAACACGATTGACGTGGCGGCGGCCTCACGGCGCGGCGTCTACGTCTCGAACTGTCCGGGCAAAAACTCCGTCGCCGTCGCCGAGCTTGCCTTCGCGCTCCTGCTCGCGCTCGACCGGCGCGTGCCCGACAACGTCGCGGAGCTGCGCGCCGGTCGCTGGAACAAGAAGGAGTTTTCCAAGGCGCGCGGCCTGATGGGGCGCACGCTCGGCCTCGTCGGGACGGGGCAAATCGGCCGTGAGATGATTACGCGCGCGCGCGCCTTCGGGATGCGCGTCGTCGCTTGGAGCCGGAGTCTGACGCCGGAGCGCGCAGAGGAGTTGGGCGTCGAGTACGCCGCGACCCCTCTCGATGTGGCGCGCGCGTCGGACGCCGTCAGCGTCCACTTGGCCTTGAAGCCCGAGACGCGCGGCGTGATTGATGCGGCCTTCTTCGACGCGATGCGCGAAGGCGCGTACTTCATCAACACCGCGCGCGGCGAGGTTGTCGACCAAGCGGCCTTGTTGCGCGCGATGCGCGAGAAGAATATACGCGCGGGGCTGGACGTGTTCGCCGCCGAGCCTGCGTCTTCGGCGGGCGAGTTCACGGACGACATCGCGCGCGAGCCGAACCTCTACGGGACGCACCACGTCGGTGCTTCGACCGATCAGGCGCAGGAGGCCATCGCCGCCGAGACCGTCCGCATCGTTCGCACCTTCAAGGAGACGGGCGAAGTGCCGAATGTCGTCAACCTCGCGCGGCGCACGCCCGCGACGCACGTCCTCGTCGTGCGCCACCGCGACCGCCCCGGCGTCCTCGCCTCCGTCCTCGGCGCGTTGCGCGCCGCCGAAATCAACGTGCAGGAGATGGAGAACATCGTCTTCGAGGGCGCGGAGGCGGCGGTCGCGCGCATCAACCTCGACGCCGCGCCGACTCATTCGTCGCTCGAAGAGCTGCGCGCCGCCAACGCCGACATCATCGAGCTGAGCCTGCTCGAAATCAGAGACTAGAGGATGCCGACGTTACTCAACGAGGTCGAGGCGCGCGTGTTGGGCGCGCTCGCCGAGAAGCAGGTCACGACGCCCGAGTACTACCCGCTCACCTTAAACGCGCTCGTCGCGGCGTGTAACCAGAAGAACAACCGCCATCCCATTTCGTCGCTCGACGAAGCGACGGTCGAAGAGGCCGTCGAGTCCCTGCGCCAGAAGAATCTGGTCTACGTCTTCTACGGCTCGACGAGTCGCGTGCCGAAATACAAGCACCTGATGACGGAGATACTTCGTCTGAGCGCGGCGGAACTGGCCGTCATGTGCGTCTTGATGCTGCGCGGGCCGCAGACCTTGGGCGAGTTGCGCGAGCGCGCGGGCCGGATGCACGAGTTCGCGGGGCTATCGGAGGTCGATGAGACTCTGAACTCTTTAGCCGCGCACGACCCCGACCCGCTCGTCCGACGCCTCGCGCGCCAGCCGGGACAGAAGGAGGCGCGCTTCGCCCACCTGCTCTCAGGCGAACCCGTCGAGCCGCCGCCGCCCGCGCCTCACGCGGACGACGCCGCGCACGCACGTCCCGCCGCCGCGCGCGCAAACGAAGCCGGGCGCACGGCCCAACTCGAAGGCGAGCTTGAATCCTTGCGCGCCGAAGTCAGGCGTTTGCGCGAAGAGTTCGAGGAGTTCAAAAGTAAGTTCGAGTGAGCGGGTCGTCGCGCCCGCCAAGAGTTCAAGTCAAGTAGCGCCTCTCATCTCGTCTCGCCCGCTACAAAACCGCTATAAATCCGCCAAAAACGTCGAAAGCTCTTCCTCTCCGACTCCGTCGCGGCTTCGTTTCGCGGGGCGGGCGCGTGCTTTTGGAAGATTTTGGAAAGTTTTGGAGCCGTCTTAAAGACTTTTGTCGCGTGTATGGTTGAGTATGCATTTCAGATTCGGGGAGAGAAGATTCGATGAGACTGGTTTACGCCACAGGACGCCCGCGCAGCTTCGAGTTCGCCGTCGCGAGCGGCCCCCTGCATCTCCCCGCGGGCGCGCGGGTTCTGGCCGTCTGCGATGGGCCCGCGATTGACAGTCAGCTCGACGAGCAGACCTTCGGCGCGATGTCCGACGAGGAGTACTACACGCTTCAGGCGCTCATCTCCTCTTTGCAGAGCGCGGAATCCGCGCGCCCGAAAACGACGAGCGCGCCGACGGCCAACACGGGCACGCTCCGACGCTTCTTCCGCCGCGTCGCCGGCCGCTCGTAAGTTTCCGAGTCCGAGTCCGAGGGGCGACGGGCCAGAGGGTTTTAGTAGCCGTGAAGCATCAACCGAGTTCAGTTTGTTGCCAGCAGATGAGCGCCGCGTTAACGCGCGGGACGCGCGGCGGTGGGGACCGAAGCGCGGCGCTCCTGCTGCGCGCCGACCGGGTCGGCGC
>DASUNL010000586.1:0-10409 GCA_036277175.1 Pyrinomonadaceae bacterium
GGTCACGAGGTTGTCGCCCGTGATCGTGCCGCCGCGCGTGTCGGTCGCTTGGTTGATGACGTGGGTGGTGTAGGTCGCCCAGTTGTTCGTGCCGGCCGTGCCGTCCTCCGTGATGGTCAAAGAGGTGACGACGAGCTGCACGCAGTTGGTCCCGGCCGTCGGGTTGTTGGTGTCGCCCGAGTCGGAGATGTTCGTGTAGGTGATGGCGTACACGAGTTCCGCGCCCGGAACGGCATCGTCGGGGCCGGGGTCGCTGGCCTTGTTGCCGTAAGGCGTGTTGTTGACGACCGTCACCGTCTTCTGCAAGCGGAGGAATCCGGTGTAGAGGCGGTCGATGGTGTCGTTACTGCTCGCCACGGTGTTGCCGGAGCGAGCGCGAATCGTCGTCGCGAAGCCGTTGAGGACGGCCGTCCCCGCCGGGGCGGTGACGCGGACGATGACGTTGGCCTGTCCGCCGAAGGCGATGGCGATGGTGGTGCTGCCGCCGCCCGAGACGGTCGTGAAGTTCGTCCCGCCGTCCGTGCTGATGGCGACCGTGAAGCCGGCCGGAACAGTCGGAGCGGTGAGCGTGTAGGTGTCGTTGGCGTTGCCGGTGTTCTGCACCGTGTTGGTGAAGTCGACGATGGCCTGCGCGCCCGTCGGGTCGCCAAAGCCGAGCCCGGCGATGATGGCCGGCGCGACCGTCTTGTTCGTGTAGTCGTCGTTGTTGCTCGTCGGGCCGATAGCGCCGGGGAATCCGGCCGGGCCGATGAGCACGCTCCCGACGGCGACGAGCGTCGTCGGCTGCTGGTAGCCCTGCGTGAGCGTCGCGGCCTCGTCGGCGGCCGGAGGCACGCCGCGTCGAGGCTCGTTGAAGTTGGCGTTCTGGTCGCCCTTGTTGGCGATGGCGTCGCCCGTCTGGTCGGTTATCGGCGCGTTGATGTTGTTACGCCCGAAGGCTTCGCCGATGCCGTAGAGCGGGTTCGACGCATTGATGTCCGTCCGCACGGTCAAGACGAGGTCGAGGCCGCTCAAGCTGAAGCCGACGCCCAGAGTGTTCCCGTTGTTGACGCGGAAGGCGACGCGCGTTGTGTCGCCGATGACGGCCGGAGGCGTGGTCGTCCAGATGACCGAGGCCGACAGCGGGCCGCTCGCGGGCGGGTCGCCGGGGCCGGGGTCTGCGCCGAGCGGCGTCGTCGTCGAGTAGAGGACGGTGACGCCGGCCGGGGGAGCCGGGACGGACTGAAGGTTCGTGCCCACCGGAATCGGCACGACGACGAAGACGCCCGAGTTGACGCCGCCGGCGGCCGGCGCGCCCTGAAGCGTCTGCTGGCGGACGGGGCGGTTGCCCGTGTTCTGGAGGCCGAGGCTGTAGGTGATGTTCGAGCCGAGGGCCACGGGGCCCGGCGGCACGGTCATCGAGACGAGCAACTGCGCGTCGTTCTCGACGACGGCCGAGGCGTCGCCCACGGCTTCACTCTCGCCGTTGACCGGCGCTGAGCCGCCCGAAGTGGTGCGCACCTCGTTGGCGTTCGGCGCGGCGACGGCTTGGTTGTCGCCCGTCGCGTCGCCGACGCGGACGTTGACGACCTGTCCGGGCGTGGCCGTCGCGTCGACGAGGACGCGGACGACGACCGTGATGGTGTTGCCCGGCGCGGTGCGGTTCATCAGCGCGGAGGTGACGTTCGCGGCGTTCGTCCAGATGTCGGTGTCCTGCGCCGTGTCGAAGCCGTCGCCGTCGACGTCGATGCGCGCGCCGGTGATGGCGCCGGGGCCGAAGACGCGGACTGACGCGCCGCCCGCAAGGAAGAGGGCGCGCGTGTCGAAGTTGCTGCCGTTGGTGACGGTGAAGGTGAAGTCGGTCGTCTCGCCCGACACGACCGTGCCGTGCGAGCCGCCCGTGCCGTTCACGTCGTCGGGCGTGATGGCGAGGCCCGAGACGTTGGCGACGGTGACGGTGACGGGGTTCGAGACGGTCGAGTAGGTGTTCGTGCCGTCGGAGTAGGAGGCCGAGGCGGTGTTGCTGATGGTCGTGCCGCCGGCCGTCTGCGCGCGCGCCGGCGCGAGCGTGAGGCACGCGAGCGCGGCGAGCACAGCGAGCGCGCGCCAGAGGCCGCGCGTCTTCGTGGGGGATTGTTTCTTGTTCATCATCATTCCTCTCAAATCTCTTAAGGCGGGATGAGGCGGGATTGAGTCGTGCGGAGGGAGCTTTAAGGAGTGAGTCGCTTGTGCTCCGAACCTTCCGTGTACCGCGCCACCGCTTGAGGTGTTTACTTGACGCGCACCTTGTAGGAAGCGCCGACGCGGCCGCCCGAGGCGAGCGCGTCCTTCCACTCGTAGCGCACCTGCGTGTACATCGAGACGGGAGCGGGCACTCGCTTCGTCGTGCCATCCGCCTGACGCTCCTCGATGATCGGCTGCGTCGAGTAGGTCTTGCCGCCGTCAATCGAGTAGGTCACGACCGAGCCTTGTTCGGCCGCGGCCGTGCCGGCGATGAAGGTCGTCCCCTGAGGGATTTCGCCGACGGCCTTGTAGTCGCGCGCCGCGCCCGCGCCCTCGTTGACCGAGGTCAGGTTCCAGCGCAAGACTTCGCCGGGCTTCACGGACTCGACCTTATCGAGCGGCACACTCTCTTCGCCGCGCTCGACCGCGCCGGCGAGCACGATCTTGACTTCGGGCCGTCCGTCGGAGCCGCCCGAGGCGATCTGCCTCTGCGCAATCGCCGCGCCGACGCCCGCGACGACGAGCGCGAGGGCGACGACCGGCAGCATGCGGAATGTTCTCTTCAGCGTGTTCATGTTCATCTCCTTAAAATTGACTTGCGGGGCGCAAGGCTGGTTGAGGTTTGGGTTGGTGAAGGGCGGGCTTCAAACAGGTGGTGGGCCTCGCCTGAAGTATCGAATCGTTAACCGCTCATCCGTGCTCGACCAAGACGGTCTGCTCCTTGAGCGCGCACGCGACGGCGTACATGAAATCTTTGACCCGCACGGGGCGCGGCAGGACGGCCGCGATGCGCGATTGCGTCGCAAGGCGCATGATCTCCGAGGGGCGGTCGTGGAGCGCGATGACCGAAGTCTCCGGCGCAATCTCGCGCAGGGCCTCGACCGCGCCCGCGCGCCCGAACCCGGCCATGTCGAGTCCGACCGCAATCAGGTCGTAACGTCCGCCGGCCGCCGAGCGCAGAACGTCCATCGTGTGACGGCACGTCTCGGCCTCGTGCCCCGCCGCGCGCAGAGCCTCCACGAGTCTTTCGGCCATCACAAGGTCGTCGTCGCAAATCATCACACGGGCCATCGGGGTTGTCCTTTACTCTCCTTGAATGTTCGCCGCCGCGCGCCAAACACACGGCCGCGCCCTCCGTATTTCAACTCCCGTACCGCTTCGAGCGGGAGTCCGAACAAAGTAGCCAAGTGATGAAATGTTTAGACTTAAAGGCGGGCGGGACGGAAGCGCCGGCTCACACGCGGACGCTCTGTCTGACAGTCGCGGCTGACAAAATGTCCGTCGGCTGACGTTTTGTCAGCCTAAGACTCTTCGGTGGCGAGGCCGGTCGGCGTGGCGTTGGTCTCGTACTCGCGGAGCTTTCGGTAGAGGGTGCGGGCGGAGATGCCGAGGACGACGGCGGCGCGCTCGCGGTTGCCGTTCGTCTCGCGCAGGACGCGGAGGATGTGCTGGCGCTCAAGCTCTTCGAGCGTGGACGGCGAGTCGAAGGAGTCGGGTGAGGTGCGCGCCGACGAGTCGTGTGTCGAGTCCGACGAGGACGCTTCGGACGAGGTCTTTTGTCTCTGCGCCGACGAAGCGGGCAAGACCTGTTCGGCTTCGAGCGTGTCGGAGACGGCGAGCGCGGCGGCGCGCTCCAAGGCGTTACGCAGCTCGCGCACGTTGCCCGGCCACTCGTAAGCGTTGAGTCGCTCGCGCGCTTCCACGGAGAGGTCGAGCGCGGGTCGCGCGAAGCGTTCGCGGTAGAGCGCGAGGAAGTGTTCGACGAGCGCGGGAATGTCTTCGCGTCTTTCACGAAGTGGCGGGACGTGGAGCGAGATGACGTTTAAGCGATAGAAGAGGTCTGCGCGGAAGCGACCCGCCGACACGTCCTCGGCGAGACGGCGGTTGGTCGCCGCGATGACGCGCACGTCGGCCGAGCGGTCGCGCGTCGAGCCGACGCGGCGGAAGCGTCCCTCTTCGAGAAACTGTAAGAGCTTGGCCTGCGTCTGCGTCGGCATCTCGCCAACTTCGTCGAGGAACAAGGTCGAACCGTCGGCCGCCTCGATGAGCCCGCGCTTGAGTCCCATCGCGCCGGTGAACGCGCCCTTCTCGTGGCCGAAGAACTCCGACTCGAAGAGCGCCTCGGGGAGCGCCGCGCAGTTGACCGTGATAATTGCCTCCGCGCCGCGCGGGCTGCGCGCGTGGACGAAGCGCGCAATCACGTCCTTGCCCGTCCCCGACTCGCCGGTGATAACAACGGTCGAGTCCGAGAGCGCGGCCGTCTCGGCGAGCGCGACGAGTTGCTCCATCGCTCTGCTGCGGTAGACGAACGCGGGCGCGTCGTCGCCTGCGGAGGGGCGGACGACGGCGTCGCGCAGACTCGCGTTCTGGCGGACGAGCCTGCGCTTCTCTTCGGCCTTGCGCACGACGGCCTCTATCTCGTCGAGCGTCGAGGGCTTCGTCAGGTAGTCGTATGCGCCGTGGCGCATCGCTTCGAGGCCGGTCGTCAGAGACGTGTCGGCCGTCAGCATGATGACTTCGGGCGGGTCTTCGAGCTTGCGTATCTCGCGCAGAGCTTCGAGGCCGGAGAGGCCGGGCATGCGAATGTCTAGGAGCACCACGTCGAAGTCCGATTCGCGCAGAACGCGCAGCGCCTCCTCGCCCGAGGCGACGGGGCGCGCGTCGAACCCCGAGATGGCGATTTGCTCCGAGACGACGTTGCGCAGAACCTCGTCGTCGTCGACGACCAGCACGCGAATCTTTCGGCTCATATCTGAAGCGGCGAGTGACGTGTGACGAGTGAAGTGTAAGAACGTCGGGGCGACATCATATCACTTGTCGCGCGCCACTCGTTACCCGTCACCCGTCACCCTTCAGCGCGCTTCCGGGGCGCGGCGAGGAATCCAGAGGCGGAAGCGGCTGCCGGACGCGGCCTTCGACTCGACGGTGAGCGCGCCGCCTAGGGCCTCGGCGAGCGTCAGGGAGATGGCGAGGCCGAGGCCCGAGCCTTGGCCGGGGTCTTTGGTCGTGAAGAAGGGGTCGAAGACGCGCGCGAGCGTTTCGGGCGGGATGCCGGGGCCTGTGTCTTCGACCTCGACGAGCGCGCGGCCCGCATCAATCGCCGTGCGGACGCGCACCCGCCCGCCCTCCTTGACGGCGTCGAGCGCGTTGGCGAGCAGGTTGTCGAGTATCTGCCGCACCATCGACTCGTCGGTCGCCACCTCGCCGATGGCCGGGTTGAGACTCACCTCGAACTCCACTCCGCGCTCGCGCCCGCGCTGCTCGAAGAGGCGCGCCGACGCCTCGGCCAGCGCGTTTAGGTCAACGCCTTCGCGCCGCGCGCGACGCTGTCGCGAAAGGTCGAGCAGGCCCGTCGTGATGGCCTTGCCGCGCAGGGCTTGGCGGACAATCTCTTCGAGGTAGAAGTTCCAGTTGCGCGACGCGGCGAGAGCCGACGCTTCCTGCGAGCCGCGCACGTCGCGCAGCACCGCTTCGGCGCAGGTCGTGATGGCCGCCAAGGGGTTGTTGATTTCGTGCGCGACGCCGGCGGCGAGTTGTCCGACGGTGGCGAGGCGGCGCGAGCGCGCGAGCTGCTCCTGTATCTCGGATAGCTCCGTGATGTCGCTCCAAGTGATGACGCTCCACAAAGTCTGCGGAGTCGAGTCCGGAGTCTGAAGTCCGACGTCTGAAGTTGCCCCAGCTTCGTCCGAGCTTGTTTGCCCGTCCGACTCAAGATTCCCGACTCCCGATTCCAGACTCGTGAGCGGCGAGACGGTGACGAGGTAGCGGCGGCCGTCCTCGGCCTGAAGCTCGAAGGCGCTCGCGGTGCGCGCGCCCGTCCCCTGCTTCATGTGGTAGGCGGCGGCGCGCTCGCCGAACAGACGCGCGAACGCCTCGGCGCACGACATGCCGACGACCTCCGTCGGGCTGCCCAAGCCCATCATCTCGGCGGCGGCGAGGTTGCAGCGCGCGATGCGCATCGCGGCGTCGTGGACGATGATGTCGTCGGGGATGGCGTCGAAGGTCTGCTCCCAGATTTTCTTCCCCGTCACGACCGTCTCGAACAGACGCGCGTTGTCGAGCGCGAGCGCGGCCATGCCCGCCAAGCCTTCGAGCAGTAGTTTCTCTTCGGCCGTGAAGCGGTGCGAGGTGCGGAAGCCGACGGCCAGAACGCCCAACGTCTCGCCGCGCGCGGCCAAGGGGACGAGCGCGAGGTCGCGCACGCCCTCGGCCGAGTGCAGGGGAAACTCGCTCGCGGGCAGGTCGCCCGCAAGGCCGCGCACCTCGATGATGGTGTCGCCGCCGACGGCCGCCGCGCGCTCGGCGAACTCGCCGCGCAAAGGGTTGACTATCTCCTCGCGCCCCTCGGCCGCGACGGAGCGGAAGCCGCTGATGGCCTTCCACGTCACCGTGCGGTCGTCGAGCGAGAAGGTGGCGACGCCCGCCGTGTCCACACGCATCACGCGCCGCACCATCTCGACGACGGTGCTCAGCGTCGCCGCCACGTCGAGCCGCTTCGCGCCGCCCCGCGCGTCTGCCGCGCCTTCAAAATCTTCGACCATCGCACAGTATCTTGCCAGAGTCGCAATAATCCGTCACCTGCAACGGGGCTATTGCGCTCGCGCGTGAGCGGCGCGCGCGGTTTCGCGGGAAACGCCGCGCCCGCCGAGCGGCACGGGCGTTGCCCATGCCTTGCGTTGAGAAAGGGGTTTTTATGACGCCGAGTTTAACGAAAGAGGACAGGAGGAGGTTGATTTTGAAGAGGACACTGGAAGTCGTCGGCTGGGCCGTGGGCCTGCTCATCTTCGCCTTCGCCACGCACTCGGCGCTCGCGCAGGAAGTCCGCGCGCGGCAGTCGTCGCAGCAGACGGGCGAGCAGCACGTGACGGTCACGGTGCGCCCGTCGCAGACGGTCGATCAGCGCGTGGCCGACGAGTACAGGGAGAAGGAGTTGCGCCGCGCCTACGAGGAGAAGCGCGCGGCTGAAGAGGCGGCGCGCATCGCGGAGTCGAGTCCGAGGGCGCTGCTCGGCCGCGCGCGCACGCTCTTCATCTATTCGGGCACGTCGTTCTTCGAGCCCGTGCAGTTGCAGAACGCTTTGCAAAAGCGCGACGAGATGGAGACGTGGCGGATGGCGATTGTTGACGGGTGGAACAAGCGCGACGTCGCCGATTTGCATATCGAAGTTGACCGCCCGCTCTTCACTTACACCTTCACGTATCGAATCACAGACCGGCGCACGGGCATCATCCTCGCCACCGGCAAGGTGACGGCCTTCGACGGCAACGCCGCCGCGCCGAAGCTCGCCAAGCGCATCGTCGAGGAGATAAAGCGCGCGCGCGGCGAAGAGACGAAGGAGAAGGAGAAGAAGTAGTGGACGCGCGTCGCGTGACGCTCTCAAGTTCACGCGACGGCGCGCACACGACCTCTCCGCAAATGCTATGACGAAGATGTTTTTAAGAGTCGCCGTAACTTGCGCCGTCGTCGCGGCCGTATGCGCTACGACGAAGACGACGGTGGCGGCCGCGCCACGGGAGCGGGGCGTCGGGCGGCAGCAACTTACGCATGAGGAGTCGCTTGAGGTGCGAGAGATGATGGAACGATTCATGGGACGGTTCGGCGAGGCGCAGGACGTCGCGCCGTTGGTCGGCGAGATGTTCGCCGAGGGGTTCGAGGAGACTTTGCGCGCGACGCCCGACACGCGGGCCTTCGAGTTCGTCGCGCGCGACGTGCTCGCGCGCGCGACGAGGGCCGACCTGCGCCGCTTCTTCGCCGCCGAGTTCAACTTCACGTCGCTGTCGGTCATGTACTGGACGGAGCAGTCGCGCGTGCGCGACCTGTCCGGCGCGGTCGCGCCCGATGTGTCCTCGACGTGGGACAACTACCCGGCCGACGTTCTCGCCCTGCTCGAAGACGACCCGACCTATTCGCTTCTGCGCGGGAAGGCCGAGTCCGAAGAGCGCGACGAGTTCGAGAGCGCTGACGCGGCGCGCGCGTTCGACCCGCGGCCCATCAAGTCGCTCGCCCAGATGCGGCGTTGGGCCGAGACGATGGAGCGCGCGAGCGCCGCGCTGCGCCGACACACGCCGGGCCTCGCCGTGCTGCGGACGCTCGAACGCGATGAACGCTCCGACGATTGGGACGGCTACTACACGCCCGACCTCTACGTGCTCGAAGAGCCGGAGTACGGGCTGCCCACGGGCACACGTCTCGTGCGCGCGCGCGCGCAGGCGCTCCTCGTCCTACAGTTCCGCCTCTCTCTAGCGCGAGTCGGTGGCCGCATGCAGGTCGTCTCGGCCGAGGTGGAAGTTGACGGCGACTAGAAGAAGGCAAAAGGTAAAAGTAAAAAGGCAAAAGTGAGAAGGCGCATCGCCTCTTCACTTTTGCCTTTTACCTTTTTACTTCTGCCTTACTTAATCCGCTTTGGGCGCGACGGCGCGCACTTCGGCGGAGACGCCTTCTTCGTACTTCTTGAAGTTGTCGTTGAAGCGTCGGGCGAGGTCGCGGGCCTTCTCGTCGTAGGCCGACTTGTCGGCCCAAGTGTTGCGCGGCGAGAGGACTTCCGAAGGCACGTCGGGGCAGGAGACGGGCACGCCGACGCCGAAGACCGGGTCGGGCTGCGTCTCGACACCGGCGAGCGAGCCGTTCAGTATCGCTCGAATCATCGCGCGCGTGTGTTTGATGGACATGTGCTGCCCCGTGCCGTAAGGGCCGCCCGACCAGCCCGTGTTGACGAGCCAGCACGCGGCCTTGTGCTGTTCGATTTTCTTGCCGAGCAGGTCTGCGTAGACGCCGGGATGCAAGACCATGAAGGGCGCGCCGAAGCACGTCGAGAAAGTCGCCTGCGGCTCGGTCACTCCTCTTTCCGTCCCCGCCACCTTCGCCGTGTAGCCGGAGAGGAAGTGATACATCGCTTGCTCCGGCGTGAGGCGCGAGACGGGTGGTAGCACGCCGAAGGCGTCGGCCGTCAGCATGATGATGTTGCGCGGGTGTCCGGCGTAGCCTTCGGGGACGATGTTCGGAATGCTGGTGAGCGGGTAGGCGGCGCGCGTGTTCTCGGTCTTCGACGGGTCGTCGAGGTTAGGCACTCGCGTCGCCTCGTCGTAGACGACGTTCTCCATCACGGTTCCGAACATGCGCGTGGTGCGGTAGATGTCAGGCTCGGCCGTTTCGGAGAGCTTGATGACTTTGGCGTAGCAGCCGCCCTCGAAGTTGAAGACGCCGTCGTCAGACCAGCCGTGCTCGTCGTCGCCGATGAGCTGGCGCTCGGGGTCGGCGCTCAAGGTGGTCTTGCCCGTCCCCGACAGCCCGAAGAAGACCGCCACGTCGCCCGCGTCGCCGACGTTCGCCGAGCAGTGCATCGACATCACGCCGCGCTGCGGGAGCAGGTAGTTGAGGATGGTGAAGACCGACTTCTTCGTCTCGCCCGCGTAAGAAGTGCCGCCGATGAGGACGAGACGCTGCGCGAAGTCCATCAGGATGAAGGTCGGCGAGCGCGTGCCGTCGGTCGCGGGATCGGCCTTGAAACTCGGAATGTTGATGACGGTGAACTCGGCCTTGTGAGTCTCACGACCCTCGTCGTCGTTGATGAACATCGTGCGGGCGAAGAGCGAATGCCAAGCGAGTTCGGTGATGATGCGGACGGGGAGGCGGTAGCGCGGGTCTGCTCCGGCGTAGGTGTCCTGCACGAAGAGGTCGCGCTCGGAGGCGTGGGCCATCATGCGGTCGCGCAGGGCGTTGAACTTGTCCTGCGGGAACTCCTTGTTGACTTCGCCCCAGAAGACCTTGTCCTCGCTCGAAGGCTCGCGGACGATGGCCTTGTCCTTGGCGGCGCGGCCCGTGTGCTCGCCCGTGTCAACGAGAAGCGCGCCGTGCGGCGAGATGATGGCCTCTTCGCGGCGCGCGATCTCCTCGTAGAGTTCCGGCGTGTTCAGATTCCAGTAGACGCCGGCCGACGGGCGGATGCCGTAAACTTCGAGTCCCGTCTCGCTGCGCCTGCGCCCGTGCTCGCGCGCGCTCTGTCTCGTGGCTGTCATAGATTCTCCTCGTCTCGTGTGGTGCGGGCCGCGCGCCGCGAAGAGTGCGCGAACAGGCGCGCGGGCGCTGCCGTTGCGTCGGACGCCGTGACCTCGCGGCGTTCGGCGCTACGCATGCGCGCCCTGTTGAGATTAAGTGTCTCTGCTGCCGATTACTCTTGCGCGTCGGCCGAGGCGGCCGAGGCCGCCAGC
>DASUNL010000587.1:0-3322 GCA_036277175.1 Pyrinomonadaceae bacterium
TGTTGCGCGCGAGGTAGCTCGTAATCTTCGGCGGCTCGTTCGGGCGGTATTCCATCTGCGGCTGAAGGCTGTAGCCGGAGGTTTTGACTTCAGCGCCCGCGCCGGCCGCCGCGCGCAACGCGCGCACGACCGCGTCCGTGCGCGAAGCGTTCTCGGCCTGCGCCTCCGAGGCGCTCACGTTCTGCGTGACGACGGCAATCGTGATGACGGCCGTGTCGGGCTGCGCCTGCACGATTGACTCGCCGTTGACGGTGACGCGCGTGCGCTGACGCGCCGGTGTCCCGTTCGTCACGGGCGCGCCGGTGCTGCCCGAGGACGAGCCGCCGACGGGTCGCAGCGTGCGCGCCTCGAACGGCGTCCCCTCCATGCAGGTCGTCATCACCTCGCGCGTCTCGCCGACGGCCTCGACCTCCGCGCCGTCGCGGAACCAGCTCTCGCCGCTGTAGGTGCGCGAGTTAATGATGTGATACTTCTGCTCCCCGCTCGTGACGAGCATCCAGCAGCCGGCCTCGACGCCGGTGCGCAGACGCCCGCGCAGGGTCAACTCTTGCGATGCGTCGGAGGCCGACGCGCTTGCGGTCAGTGCGAGCGCGAGCGTGAGCGCGCACGCGAGTGTCAGTAAATATTTTTTCATGTCGTTATACTCCCTCTTGTCTGTTCGTCGCGCCGTCGGGGGGAGTGGGAAAGGGCGCGTTGCGCTTCGGCGCGCTCATGATGAACGCGACTCGTGCGCGCGACTTGCGCTCGTGTTTGCCGTGGTCGGGGCAGTTTGTTACGATTCGCCGCGAAATGCAACGCTTCACTTCGCAGTACGCCAACCAGAAACGCCCCGCGCGGACGGGCGAGCTGGTGACGGTCGGGCGCGTCGAGGACGTGCCCGAGGGGCGCGGCGCGACCGTCGAATTAAACGGCGGCAAAGAGCTTGCGCTCTACCACACGGGCGGGCGCTTCTACGCCGTCGAAAACTTCTGCCCGCACCGAGGCGCGCCGCTCGCCGACGGCGAGCTCATCGGCGAATCGGTCACCTGCGACTGGCACGGCTGGCGCTTCGACCTCCGCACGGGCGCGTGCCTCAACCGACCCGACGAACCCATTGAGACTTACGAAGTCGTCGTCGAAGACGGCTGGCTCAAGATTCGTGTCTGACGGCGGGCAGTGGTCGGGAGAACGAAAGAGGCCGAGGGGCGAGCGTCCTGTGACGTTCGCCCCTCGGCCTCTAGACTTTTTCGCGGCCGCGTCAGCCGTCGTTGCCGATGGCCTCGACGGGACAGGCCATCAGGGCCTCTTCGCAGAGCGCGGCCTCCTCGCTCGACTCGGGCTGTTTGAAGACGAAGGAGTAGCCGTTGCGGTCGGCGCGCGTGAAGTTGTCGGGCGCGGTGTCGCGACACACGTCGCAGTCGATGCACTGCGTGTCAACGTAGAACGCGCCCGGCGTGTTCTCCGGGACGCGGTCGGTAGGGTCAGCCATAGTTTAGTGAATCGTGAATCGTAAATCGTGTTTGAGAGGCTAGCCTTGAACGGACGGCTGTGGGTTAGGAAACTCTAAACCTCTATTCACGATTTACGATTGACGGCTTTACTTGATTGCAAGCATTCGGTCGAGCGCGACACGCGCCCAGCGCGCGGTCTCTTCGTCGACGGTAATCTGGTTGACGACGTGTCCCCCGACGAGTGATTCGAGCGCCCACGCCAGATTCTGCGGCGCGATGCGGTACATCGTCGCGCACATGCAGAGGTCGGGCGCGAGCAGGCGGATGTGTTTGTCGGGGAAGCGCGCGACGAGACGGTTGACGAGGTTGATTTCCGTCCCGACCGCCCACGACGACCCCGAGGGCGCTTCCTCCAGCGTCCTGATGATGAACTCGGTCGAGCCCGCGAGGTCGGATTTTTCGACGACCTCGCGCGTGCATTCCGGATGCACCAAGACCTTGATGCCCGGCACCTCCTGCCGCACCTGTTCGACGTGCCACGGGCGGAAGCGCCCATGTACCGAGCAGTGTCCCTTCCAAAGAATCAGACGTGCGCGCCTGAGTTGCTCCTCGGTGTTGCCGCCCAACTCCTTCGCCGGGTCCCACAGGGCCATCTCGTCGAGCGCGATGCCGAAGCGGAAGCCGGTGTTTCTCCCGAGGTGCTGGTCGGGGAAGAAGAAGAGCTTGTCGGCCTCCTTCAGATACTTGTCGAAGAGCGGCACGGCGTTCGACGAGGTGCAGACGACCCCGCCGTGCTCGCCGCAGAAAGCCTTAATCGCCGCGCTCGAATTCATGTAGGTGACGGGCGCGACGCGGAAGTCGTCGTGGATGCCGATTGCGCCGAGTTGCTCCCAAGCGTCCTCGACCTGTTCGGCCGTCGCCATGTCGGCCATCGAGCAGCCCGCGCCGAGGTCGGGCAGGATGACTTTCTGGTCGCCGGGCTTGAGGATGTCGGCCGACTCGGCCATGAAATGGACGCCGCAGAAGACGACGAACTCGACCTCGGGGCGCGAGGCGGCGAGCACGGCGAGCTTGAACGAGTCGCCTGTGAAGTCGGCGTGGCGGATTACGTCGTCGCGCTGGTAGTGGTGGCCGAGGATGACGAGGCGCGGGCCTAAAGTCGCGCGCGCCGACTCGATGCGTTGGTGCAGTTCCTCGTCCGACAGCCCGAAGTAGTCTTCGAGCGCGGGGGCGCGCGTCAGAATCTCGGCGGCGGTTGTCATCTTCTTTGAACCCTCCTCGACACCCAAGGCCCACGGGCCGCGACGGCGGCCGGGAGCGCGAAACGCGAAATATAGACCTTTGAGTTAATGACGCGCAAGCGCCCGCCACTTCGACGTCTGCGCGAACGCGGCCCGCCGTCCGCGCGGACAACTATTTAGATGAGAAAAGAGGGGCGGCGGATGTTTCGCGCGCGCGGCGGCGTGAAGCGCCCGCCGGAAAATTTATTTGGACAAAGGGCGGCGACAGTGTGTATAAACTCCGCGCACCACTTAAAACCCTGACTTGTCAAAAACCTTGACTTGACATCCCTGCGCGGCGCGTCCACTCGGGGCACGCACCGCCCTCGTGCTTCTCTTGCCCCCGACACTCTTCAAGGAGAGATTCTGAATGAGAAAGTTTCGTGAAACGTCAAAGGGTCGCCTCATCCGTCCTGCGGTCTTTATTCTTTTCGCACTCGCACTCGCCGCGGGCCTCGCGCAGTTCTCCGGCGTCAACGTCTCGGCGAACCACCCCGTCTACCTCGAAGGCAACTGCGACAGCCCCGTCCCCGGCACGACCCTCGTCGCGCCGGGCACGTGCGGCGACTTCGACGGCGACGGGCGCATCGGGACGGCCGAGGACACCGACGG
>DASUNL010000588.1:0-15285 GCA_036277175.1 Pyrinomonadaceae bacterium
GACAGTCTCGCTTACGTCATCTTCACGTCGGGTTCGACCGGCAGACCGAAGGGCGTCGAAGTCGCGCATCGAGGCATGGCGAGTCTCGCACGCTGGCACGCGAGGGCTTTCGAGGTCGCGCACGGCGACCGCGCGGCACAGACGGCCGGGCTTTCGTTCGACGCATGCGGTTGGGAGTTGTGGCCTTATCTGGCGGCCGGGGCGTCCGTTCACATCGTTGACGAGGAGACGCGGCTCTCGCCCACGTGCCTGCGCGACTGGATTATCAATAGCGAGCTAACACACTGTTTCCTGACGACTCCCTTGGCCGAGCAAATCATCATGCTCGATTGGCCTCGGGACGTTGCGCTGCGCGTATTGCTGACGGGAGCGGAGCGGCTGCGCGTCTGGCCGCCCCCCGCACTCCCTTTCAAGCTCTTCAACAACTACGGCGTCACCGAATGCACGGTGGTTTCGACTTCGGGCGTCGTCGAGCGCGGCGAATCAGACGCGACGACGCCTCACGTCGGGCGGCCCGTTGACAACACAGAGATTTATATTCTCGACCGCCACGGCAACCCGTCGCCAGTCGGCGTCGCGGGCGAACTCCACATCGGCGGCTGTGGACTCGCGCGCGGGTACGCGCGGCAGGCGGCGCTGACCGCCGAGCGTTTCGTGCCGAACCCTTTCAGCCGCGAGCCGGGCGCGCGTCTTTACCGGACGGGCGATTGGGCGCGCTACCTGCCCGGCGGCGAGATTGAATTAACGGGGACGCGCGACGGGCGTGTGAAGCTGCGCGGCCATCGCGTCGAGACGGGCGAAGTCGAGGCCGTGCTGGCGAGACAGGCGGCGGTGAGCGAGTGCGTCGTGATTGCCGGTCAAGATGCGCGCGGCGAGACACGTCTCGTCGCCTACGTCGTACACGCGGGGGGACGCCTCGACGTCTCGGAGTTGCGCGACGCGCTGCGCGAGACGCTCCCCGAGTACATGATTCCTTCGGCCTTCGTCTCGCTCAACGAGTTGCCGCTCACACCGAACGGCAAAGTTGACCGCCGCGCTCTGCCCGCGCCCGACTGGCGTAGGCTTGAAACGCGCGAAGCTCCGCTCGCGCCGCGCGACGAGAGGGAGCGGCGTCTCGCGGACATTTGGGCGGAGGTGCTGGGCTTGGAAGAGGTCGGCGTGCGCGACAACTTCTTCGACCTCGGCGGCCACTCGCTGCTGGCCGTCCGTTTGCTGGCGCGCATCGAAGAAGCGTTCGGCGTGCGTCTCCCGCTCGCGTCACTTTTTCAAGGAGCGACCGTCGAGCGGCAGGCCGCGCTCGTGGCACGCCCGCGTCGCGCACGTCCCACCTCTTCGCTCGTCTCGATGCACGCGGGCGGGGCGGGCGTGCCCTTCTTCTTCGCGCATCCGGTCGGCGGCACGACGCTCTGTTATTACGCGCTGGCGAAGCGACTCGGAGGCGACCGGCCCGTCTACGGTTTTCAGGCGACGGAGGCGAACGAGACGAAGGCGTCGCTTGAGGAGGTCGCGGCCGTCTACGTCGAAGAGTTGATCGAGGCGCGGGCCGAAGGCCCGTACCTGCTCGGCGGCTGGTCGGCCGGCGGCGTCATCGCTTTCGAGATGGCGCGTCAGCTTCAAAGGCGCGGGCGTCGTGTCGCACTCGTCGCGCTCATCGACACGCGCTCGCCGCTCGTCGCCGCCGAGACGCCGGGCCGCGCCGACGACGACGCAGCATTTTTAAAGAGGCTGGCGGAAGAGTACGCGCTCTGGCGCGGAAAGCCTTTGCAGCTTCCGCTCGACGCGCTGCGAGGTCTCGACGCAGACGCGCAGCTCGATTACGTCTTGCGGCGGCTGCAAGAGGCCGGGCTTCTGCCGCCGGGCGAAGAGGCCGCCGACCCTGCGCGTTGGCGCGCGATTGTGAACTCGCACCGGAAGACGGCGCGCATGGTCGCGGGCTACGTGCCGCGCCGCGTCGAAGGCGGCCTGACACTTTTGCGCGCCTCCGAGAGTCCTCGCGGACGCGCGGCGGCTTGCGTCGCGGGCGCGTCGGCCGGGGGCGACGCAACGAAGCGCCTCGTCCCGGCGGACGATGCCCTCGGCTGGGATGAGTTTACGTCTTCGCCCGTCAGCGTCCACTTTGTTCCGGGCGATCACTTTTCGATGATGACCGAGCCGCACGTCGGCGTCGTCGCCGAGCGTCTGACCGCCTGCATCAAGCAGACAGGAGTGGAATAACCGCCCATGAAGCTACTATCGTTTCTTCTCAAATACTCGAAGGGCCTTGTCGCCCTCGCCATCCTCGGCGGGGTCATCAACGGCCTGTGCAACATCGCCCTGCTCGCGGTCATCCGCTCGGCCCTGAGCGACGAAAACACGGCCGCGCTCGTGCGCGGGTTCATCGGCCTCTGCATCGTCGTCCTCATCACGAAGATCATCTCGGAAATCTCGCTCAGCTACCTCGGGCAGAAGGCCATCTTCGACCTCCGCATGCAGTTGACGCGCGGCGTGATGGGGCTGCCGCTCGGCGACCTCGAAAAGCTCGGCTCGCACCGAATGCTCGCGGCGTTGACCGAGGACGTGATGGCGATTGTCAACGCGATTGCGTCCGTCCCGATGCTCTGCATTAACGGGGCCATCGTCGTCGGGTGTCTCGTCTACCTCGGCTGGCTTTCGGGCGCGGTGCTCGGTGCGGTGCTCGGCTTCCTCGTCCTCGGCATCGTCGGCTACCAACTCCCGGTGCTCAAGGCCGCGCGCCTGTTCCGCGCCGGGCGCGAGTTGCAGGACAAGCTCTTCGGCCATTTCCGCGCGCTGACGGAAGGCGCGAAGGAGCTGAAACTGCACCGCCACCGCAGCGAGGTCTTCGTCTCCGACGTGGTCAAGACGACGGCCGGCGACATCAAGCGAAACCTGACGACGGGCATGAGCCTCTTCACCGTCGCCGCCGCGTGGGGGCAACTGCTGCTCTTCCTCATCATCGGCCTCCTGCTCTTCGCGATGCCCCAGATGATGGCGATTGACGGCTCGACGCTCATCGGCTACACGCTCGCGCTGCTCTACATCATGACGCCGCTTCAGGTCTTGATGAACGCGCTGCCGCAAATCAAACGCGCGGGCGTCGCCATCGACAAACTTGAGCGACTGAAGATTACGCTGGCCGAGCATCGCGGAGATGAGTCGCGCAACGCCGCCGCGCCCGTCGCGCCCGTCGCGGAGTGGAAGTCGTTTGACTTGGTCGACGTCACCTACACCTACCACGACCTCGAAGAGGAGAGCGCGTTCGTCCTCGGCCCGATTAACCTGAGCCTGCACGCGGGCGAGCTAGTCTTCCTCGTCGGCGGCAACGGGAGCGGCAAGACGACCCTCATCAAAATCATCTCCGGCCTCTACAACCCCGAAGGCGGCGAGATGTATCTCGACGGCAAGCGTATCGACGACGACAACCGCGAGGCGTTCCGCCAGAACTTTTCCGTCGTCTTCTCCGACTTCTACCTCTTCGACAGCCTGCTCGGAATAGGCGCGGGCGAAGTTGACGAGCGCGCGTTGGAGTACCTCAAGCGTTTGCAGTTGGAGAACAAGGTGAAGGTCGCGGGCGGCGCGCTCTCGACAACAAAACTTTCGCAGGGGCAGCGCAAGCGTCTGGCGCTGCTCACGGCCTACCTCGAAGACCGCCCCGTCTACATCTTCGACGAGTGGGCCGCCGACCAAGACCCCGCCTTCAAAGAGATTTTCTACTTTCAGATTTTGCCCGAGCTGAAGGCGCGCGGGAAGACCGTCCTCGTCATCAGCCACGACGACCGCTACTACCAAGTCGCCGACCGCATCGTCAAGCTCGACTACGGCAAGCTGATTTTCGAGAAGCAACTGCACTACACGGAGCCGGTGACCGACGCCGTTCTCAAAACCGATTTAGAGAGCGACCGTCTCGGCGCGGCCCGTTGAATTAAAAAAACCATGAAGGAGGATTGAACAGAGATGAGCAGAGAAGAGAGGGAAGACGACACCATCTACAAGGTCGTCGTTAATCACGAGGAGCAGTATTCCATCTGGCCCGCCGACCGCGAGAATGCGCTCGGCTGGAATGACGCGGGCAAGTCGGGCACGAAGCAGGAGTGCCTCGAATACATCAAAGAGGTCTGGACGGACATGCGCCCCTTGAGCCTCAGAAAGCAAATGGAGCAACAGGCTTCCGGAAGTTAAACGGCGGCGGCGGCCGACGCGCGAAGTCGGCCGCCCCGCTATCACGCGAGGGGAGAAGAAAGTGGCACTCCTTAGATGGTTAGACACAGCGCGCATCATCGTCACCGCCGTGTTGACCGGCGGGCGGGTCAGCCTGTCAGGCGACCAGAGCATCCGTCGAGACAAGGGGAAGAAGAAGAAAAAAAAAGGCGGCCGCCGCCCGGCCGGGAGCGAGCCGGCGGGGGCGGCGCAAACGAAGGAGCTGATTGAGGTCGGCGGTTGGAATCTCGAAAGCCGTCTGGACGAGGCCGTCAGGCAGGGGCGCGCGACGGGGGGACGCTTCTGGGTCGCCTACTCCTTCGCGCTGCGTCCCGGCGTCCGCATCGAAAACGCGGAAGGCGTCGAGAACCCACTCGTCAGTCACGGCCCTCCGACTCGCGCCGAGAGTGATGTCGGCGAAGCGACGCCCGCACCGGCGCGCGCCCTGCTCATGCTCGCATACGCTCCCGAAGCGGGCGCGGGAGCTACGCCCGCGCGCGTCGAAATCTCCGAACTCGCGGAGCGTTCTCCCGCCGAGGTCGCGGCCGCGTTCGCCGAGACGTTCGAGTCGGTTTACTGGTTGGGCGAGGCGGAAGCGGAAGAGAGTTTGACGCTGCTCGACTATCTAATCAGGGCCGTGCGTGACACGTCGGACGACGGCGCGGCGGCGCGCCTGACAGACGCCGTGGCCTTTCACGACGCGAACGAGAGCGTGCGCGTCGCCGCGTTGCTCGAACGACTGGCGACCGAAGCGTCTTCGTTCGGCGCTCGCCGACGCGCCGTCGCGTGGCTCGGGCGCACGCCCGCAGGGTCTTCGTTCGTGCTCGAAGTGGCCCGCGATAAGAGCCAGCCCCTCGAAGTGCGCAGCGCCGCCGTGCGCGCCCTGATTAAAGAGGGCGGGCGAGCCGCTCGCGCCGCGAGCGCGTCGGGCGGCGAGGCCATGAAAGACGCGGCGGAGAGAATCAGTCTGCATCAACTCTACGAAACGGTCGGAAGTGATGAGTTGAAAGCGGAGATTATCATCGCGTCGCCGAAGCGCGGGAACATGCAAGAGGTCGTACAGTTTTTGCAGGAGGTCGGGCGCAGCGAGCCTGACGCCGCGCTGCGCCAAAGCGCCCTCTGGCGTCTCAATAGCAAGAAAGTTCTCGGCACTTAGAATCCCTCACAAGAGGCGAAGTCGGTCGGTCTTCACCGTCGAACGCGCCGCGCCCACATCCCCTTTTTAAAGCCCCGTACAGCACTGCTCGCGAATGCGTTTGCCGGAGTCGCGTGTGGCCTCTGCGCGTCACGCGGCTATGGCTTGCCGCGACGATTCAACACGAGACAGAACGGACGGAGTCACTTATGAAGTTTGAAGACGTGTTCCAGACCATCGGCCGCACGCCGCACGTGCGCGTGCGCAGCCCCGAGACGCCGCAGGCGCAAATCTACATCAAGCTCGAATCCTACAACCCGACCGGGAGCATTAAAGACCGCGCGGGAATCTACCTCATACGCGGCATGCTCGAAGAGGGACGCTTAAAACAGGGGATGCGACTGCTCGACGCTTCGAGCGGCAACATGGCGTGCGCCATCGCCTTCTACGGTCGGCTACTCGGCTACTCGTCGACCCTCGCCGTCAACTCGAAGTTGACGACCGACAAGCGGAACTTTCTTCTCTACTACGGCGCGCAGCTTCATCAAGTCGGGAACTTCACCATCGAGGGCAACCGCTTCTGCCGGCAACTGGCCGAGGATGAGCCCGAACGCTACTGCTTTCTCGACCAACTGCACAACTGGCAGAACCCGCGCGCGGCCTACGAAACGCTCGGCCCGGAAATCCTCGAATCCTTCCCAGAGGTCGAGATGGTCGTCGGCTCTCTCGGGTCGGGCGGCTCGATGTTCGGCACGGCGCAATTTTTAAAAGAGCGGAGGAGCGACATCAAGGTCGTCGCGGTGCAGGCCGCTTCGGGAACCAAGCTGCCGGGCACGGGCGCTTTCGACGACGGCGACTACGTCACACCCTTCATCGAGAAGGGGAGAGCCGAAGGCATCTTCGACCACACGGTCAAGATTAGCGAGGCCGACGCCGTCCGGCGCGCGCTCGCGTTGCGCGACCAAGGAATCTTCTGCGGCCTACAGGCCGGGGGCGTGCTCGACGCCGCCATCAGCTCGGTGCGAGAGCACGACGTGCGGGGCACGGTCGTCATCGTCGCCGGTGACTCGGGCTGGAAGAACATGGAGAAGCTGCTTCAAGTTTCGCAGGCGGTCAATGACTGAGAGGCTTAAATCAAATGAGTTCCGCAAAGAAGAAACACGTCCTCATCATCCCCGACGGCGCGGCCGATTTGCTCCGCATCGACAAACGCTCGCCCATCGCGCTGGCGCAGACGCCCTACTCCGACTTCCTCGCGCGCGAAGGCGTCTCCGGCTTGATGCAGACTCTTTACGAAGACCTGCCGAAGGAGAGTATCGTCGCGCAACTCGGGATGCTCGGCTGGTCGCCGCACGTCTTCTACCCGGCTGGCCGCGCCTCGTGCGAGCTTCTCGCGCTCGACGACATCCACCTCGACGAAGGCGATTTGGCGTTTCGGGCGAACCTCGCGCTGATGGAGGGGCGCGTGCTGGTGAGCTACAACGCCGACTACATTTCGAGCGACGAGGCGCGCCCGCTCATCGAAAAGCTCCGCCGTCACTTGAGCGCGGAGTTCCCAGACTTCGAGCTTTATCACAACGCAGAGTTTCGCAACACGCTCGTCGTCCGCGAGGCGAACGCCGCGCCCGAGTCGCTCCACTGCCCTGAGCCGCACGAGAGCCACGGCTGCGAGTTCGACATCGGCCAACTCATCACCGCGACAAACGAAGAGGGCGAGGCGCTGGCGCGACGCCTCAACCGCTTCCTCCTGCGCGCCAAAGAGGTGCTCACCGGCGAGCGTTCAAACGTCCTCTTCCCGTGGAGCGCGTCGCGGCCGTTGCGCCTGACTCCATTCCGCGAGAACACGGGCTTCGCGGGCCGCGTCGCCGTCGTCGGCTGCATGGATTTTCTTCACGGCATCGCCAAGGCGGGCGGGATGGACTTCTTCAAAATCGGCAACGGGCGGCCCGACACCGACTACGAGGCGAAGGGCGCGAAGGTCGTCGCGCTCTTGGAGGAGGGCTACGAGTTCGTCGTCTGCCACGTCAACGCCACCGACGAAGCCTCGCACATGGGCGACCTCGAACTGAAGATTGACTGCATGGAGGCGATTGACAATTTCGCCGTGCGACCCGTCGTCGAATACTTCTCGCGTCGGCCCGAAGAGTTGGGCGGGGTAATGATTGTGCCCGACCACTTAACGAACGTCGCCGCGCGCTGGCGCGGGAACCGCCGCATCGAAACCCACTCGGCCCACCCCGTGCCCTTCGCCCTCTGGAACGGGCGCGACCGCGACGCCGTGACGGCCTACGGCGAAGACGACGCGCGCTCGGGCATGTACGGCTCGACGCCGGTCGCCCCGCTCAACCTGCTCGACCTCCTCGGCGTGCGGCGCGGGCGCGCGGCCCGGCAACTCGTGGCCTCGATATGAAAGTCTCGGTCTTCGTCACCTGTCTCGTCGACCAGCTCTACCCGGCCGCCGGGCTCGCGATGTGCGAGACGCTTGAGCGCCTCGGCGTCGAAGTCTCTTTCAACGCGGCGCAGACGTGCTGCGGCCAGCCGGCCTTCAACACCGGCTTCCGCGAAGAGGCGCGCGACGTGGCGCGCCCGACGCTCGAACTGCTCACGCGAGAGTTGGAGTCGTGTGACTACGTCGTCGCGCCTTCGGGGTCGTGTACGGCGATGATTAAGAACCTCTACCCCGTGCTCTTCGCCGCCGACCCTGCGCGGCGTGTCGAGGCCGAGCGCGTGGGCGCGCGCGTCTACGAGTATTCGCAATTTCTGGTTGACGTCATGCGCGCCGAGGACGTCGGCGCGAGCTTTGAGGGGCGCGTCACTTATCACTCGTCGTGCCACGCGCTGCGCGAGCTGGGCGTCTCGGAGCAGCCGCGAAAGTTAATCGCGGCCGTGCGCGGCTGCGAGTTCGTCGAGGCCGAAAACTCCGACGTCTGCTGCGGCTTCGGCGGGACGTTCGCACTCAAATACCCGGACATCTCGGCCGCCATCGCCGACGAAAAAATCCGCGCCATCGAGCGCAGCGGAGCAGGCACAGTCGTCTCGTGCGACGCTGGCTGCCTGATGCAGATGGCCGGGATGTTGAGCCGACGCGGCTCGCCCGTCCGCTGCCTGCACATCGCCGAACTGCTCGCCCCGGCAGAAACCCAAACCAACTGACTCGCGCGCCGAGGCCGACGTGACACACGCGGCGCGGCGGGCGTTCCAACCCTGACAACAGACGGTTTAAGGAGGTAAGCAAGATGTCTTTGACGACCGACTTGAAAAATTACGTGCTTCAACACGGGGCCATCAACAACCCTTATCTCGACAACTTCAAGGAGGGGAATCTGACCGAGGAGGAGTTTCGCCAGTTCGCCGTGCAGTTCTTCGCCTTCGTCAAACACTTCCCGCGCATTTTGGCGACGCTCTTAGCCAACACCGCCGACGACACGGCGGCCGATGAGTTGTCGATGATTCTGACCTCGGAGTTGGGCGACGGCGACCCGAAGCGACGCCACGAATACCTCTATCATAAATTCCTGCGCTCCATCGACATCGACCCGGTGGACGCCGCCCGCGCGCCTTGGCTCGACACGACCCGCGACTACATCGAAGGCATGGCCGAGCTCTACGGGCACTCCGATTACTACGTCGCGCTCGGCGCGTCGTTCGGCCTTGAGCACATGGCAATCACCATGTGGGATCACCTCATACCCGGCATCATGAAGTTGAAGAAGGACGAGCCGCAGTTCGCCAACATGAACACCGTCTACTGGACGTTTCACCGCGCGCTCGAACAAAAGCACGAAGAGGCGATGGACAACGCGCTCGAAACCGTCCCGCCCGAGGCCGAAGCTTCTCTGCGCGACGGCTGCCGTTGGATGCTCGACCTGCTCGAAAGATTCTGGATGGGTCTGAAAAGCACCGAGCGACGGACGGCGCACGCCGGTTAAAGACGGCCGCGCCCCTGTTTTTTCGTCCCGCCGAGAGCGCGCGCGCGAGGCGCGCAAGTTTAAAGATGAACATGACTACGGCCGGTGAGAGCTTTACCGGGCGGGCGCGGCGCGCCCTCTCTAACGAGCAGCTTCAGAGCGCGCTGGCCACGGCGACGACGAAGCATAAGGCGGCGCGCGCGGAGGCGCTCCCACTACTCGGCGCGGAGTGGGAGCGTCTGCGCGAGCAGGCGCGCGCCGTCAAAAACCACACGCTCGAAAACCTCGATTATTACCTCGCGGAGTTCGCCGCGAACGTCGAGCGTCTGGGCGGGCGTGTCTTTTGGGCAGAGGACGCGGCCGCCGCCAACCGTTACATCGTCGAGGTCGCGCGCAGGCACGGCGCACGCACGGCCGTCAAGAGCAAGTCAATGATGACTGAGGAGGTCGAACTCAACCGTGCGCTCGACGCGGCGGGCGTGCGCCCAATCGAGACAGACCTCGGCGAGTACATCGTGCAGCTCGCGGGCGAGCGGCCGTCGCACATCACCGCCCCGGCGATTCACAAGTCGCGCCACGAAATCGCGCGCCTCTTCGCCGAGAAGTTCGAGACCGAGTGCGGGCCGGAGACCGAGCGCATCACGGCGCTGGCGCGGCGCATGCTCCGACGCGAGTTCGCGGCGGCCGACCTCGGCATCACCGGCGTCAACTTCGCGATTGCCGAGAGCGGGACAATCGTGCTCATCGAGAACGAGGGCAACATACGGCTCTCGACCTCTCTGCCGCGCGTCCACGTCGCGCTGATGGGCATCGAAAAAGTCATCCCGCGACTCGCCGACCTTGACGTCTTTCTGAAGATTCTCCCGCGCGCGGCTTCGGGTCAGAAGATAACTTCTTACGTGTCGCTACTCACCGGCCTCAAACACTCGCCGCGCGACGAAGGGCCGGAGGAGCTTCACGTCGTCGTCATCGATAACGGCCGGACGGCGATGCTCGCCAACCCCTCCTTGCGCGAGTCGCTCAACTGCATACGCTGCGGCGCGTGTCTGAACGCCTGCCCCGTCTACCAGAAAATCGGCGGGCACGCTTACGGCTGGATTTATCCGGGGCCAATCGGCGCGGTGCTGACGCCGCAACTGACCGGCCGACAGCAAGCCGCCGACCTCCCCTTCGCCTCGACATTGTGCGGCGCGTGCCGCGACGTGTGTCCCGTGAAAATCGCGATTCCCGAAATGCTCCTGCACCTGCGGCACGAAATCAAAGAGCATCAACAACTCGACGCGCCTTCGGGACTTCGCGGCGCGGACTCTTCGCCCGGCACGCCGGGCCTTCTCGCCACGGCCGCGCCGAAGCAGACGACGCCAGTCGGTTTCAAGCAACGCATCGTCGGCCGTCTGGAAAAACTCTCTTTCAAACTCTGGGCGCGTGCGATGCAAAAGGCTTCACGTTACGTGCGCGCCGGGCGTCTCGCGCGGCTCGCGCAAGCGGCTTTCGGCCGACGCGCCAACGGCACGAGCGCGCTTCCCCTGAAGGCTTGGGCGCGGCGGCGCGACGTGCCCATGCTCGCCCCGCGCACGTTCCGCGAGCGTTGGGCCGAGTCGAAGAGTAAAGCGGCGCGGCGCGCGGGACGACGATAGCCGCGCGTTTTCGGCGGCGGCTGCGCGGGCATACACGAAAGCTGAATCTGGCGTGAACGGGAAAATCGCGATGTTTGGGCGAATCAAATCCGCGCTCGGGCGTGAGGGCGAAGCGCGTCGGCCCGAGCCGCTCGCGCCCTACGAGAGTCCGACGAAAGCGACCGTGGAGCGTTCCGAGTTGGTCGCACGATTCATGCGCGAGGCCGAAGCCGCAAACATCATCGTGTCGTTCGCGGAGACGGACGAAGACGTCGAAAAGTATCTCGACTCCTTTGTGCTGCGTCAGTCGTGCGGAGTCGTCGCGCTCAGCGACGCGGTCGCCGCGAGTTGCGAAGGACTGGCCGCGCGTCTGTCTGAAAGGGGCTTGCGCGTCGTCGTCCCGCCCGGAGAGCCCGCGCCGGTAATGTTCGCCGACGTCGCGCACGCGGCGGACAACGGAAACTCCGCGTCGCGGCCCGGCGTCGGTTCGGACGTCGATGCTGAGGGTTTTAAGGCCGCGCTGTTCGAGGCAGGCGTCGGCGTCACGGCGGCCGACTACGCGATTGCGGAGACCGGAACGCTCGTCCTCGGCACGGGCGGCGAACGCCACCGTCTCATCTCGCTTTTGCCTCCCGTCCACGTCTGCCTGCTCGACGCGAGGCGCATCGTCGGCACACTTGCGGAGTTGCTGGCGCACTTCAGGGAACGCGGCGAGGCGCGCGGGCGGCCGCCGCAAGCCCTGACCTTCATCACGGGGCCGAGTCGCACGGCCGACGTCGAGCAGACGCTCGCTCTCGGCGTCCACGGCCCGCACGAGCTGCACGTCTTGCTCCGCACGCTCACATGAACATTTCGGCGACGAAGGCGCACGCGCGCACGGGAGTCGGAAGACCAATGAGGAGAGGTAATCAAGCAGTGCAAGCTAAAAGCGAAGTCGCGGCGGCGGAGCTTTCGAGGGACGAGATAGCCGAGAACGTCCGGCGTCTCTTCTCGCCCGCGGCCGACGCGCGTGCGTGGGAGAACGAGGAGCGTCTCAACGCCGTCATCCAGAATTTTTTACGGACGACGAAAATCAACACGCCCGTCACGCTCGACGAGCTGGCCGCGAGCTTCACGAGTAGCGTCATCCCCGACGGGCCGGGCGAGGTCGGCGAGTACCTCGACTACCTCGTCGAGCGCGTGGTCGCGCATTCGACGCACACCTCCTCGCCGCGCTTCATCGGACACATGACGTCGGCGCTGCCTTACTTCGTGCGGCCTTTGAGCAAGCTGCTCGTGGCGATGAATCAGAACGTCGTGAAGGTCGAGACGGCGAAGGCGCTCAGCCCTTACGAGCGTCAGGCCGTCGCGATGCTCCACCGCTTCGTCTACGACCGGCCCGCCGACTTTTACGAACAGCACGTGCAGGAGAGCGAGAGCACTCTGGGGATGCTCGTCTCGGGCGGGACGCTGGCAAACATCTCGGCCCTCTGGTGCGCGCGCAATTCGTCGCTCAGGGCGAAGGGCGAGTTCGCGGGCGTCGCCGTAGACGGTCTACCGGCCGCGCTCGAAGCCTACGGCTGCCGTGGCGCGGCCGTCATCGGCTCGTCGCTGATGCACTACTCGATTGACAAGGCGGCCGACCTTTTGGGGACGGGCACGCGCGGGCTGATTAAAGTCCCGACCGACGGACGTGGCCGCATCGAGCTTTCGGCGTTGCGCGAAGCGATGAGCGACTGCCGCGAGCGGCGACGACACATCATCGCCATCGTCGGCGTCGCCGGGACGACCGAGTCCGGGGCGATTGACCCGCTCGAAAGGATGGCCGACATCGCGCAAGACGCGGGCGTCCACTTCCACGTCGACGCCGCGTGGGGCGGCCCTCTGCTCTTCTCGCGGCGTCACCGACGCAAGCTCGCGGGCATCGAGCGCGCAGACTCCGTGACCATCGACGGCCACAAGCAGCTCTACCTGCCGATGGGCACGGGCGTGGCACTGATGCGCGACCCGCACGCGACGGCCGCGATTGAAAAGCACGCGCGCTACATCGTCCGCGCCGGTTCGTCCGACCTCGGCCGCCGTTCGCTCGAAGGCTCGCGCCCCGGCATGGCGCTCTTCCTGCACGCGGCGCTCAACATCATCGGCGCGCGCGGCTACGAGATGCTGATTGACGAGAGCCTGCGCAAGACGCTTTACATGGCCGACGCGGTGCGCGCGCGGCCCGAATTTCAACTGCTTCAAGAGCCGGAGATGAACATCCTCTCCTACCGCTACGTCCCCGGCCCTTGGCGCGAGCGCGCCGAGCGCGGGCGTCTGTCTGACGAAGACAATCGCGCCATCAATCGCTTCAACGAGGAGTTGCAAAAGGCGCAGAGGCAATCCGGCTACAGCTTCGTCTCGCGGACGACGCTCGACTACACGCCGCAAGGCGGGGGGCTGCCCGTGACGGTGCTGCGCGCCGTCATCGCCAACCCTCTGACGACCGAAGAGGACATCGACAGCGTCCTCGACGACCAGTTGATGATTGCCGCCAACCTCCCGGCCGAGGTCGGCGGCTGAGAAGTCCGAAACTTAAAACAGACTAAAGAGAAGAAGGGGTGAGTAAGTTGAAAAACGCAGAGCTGATTACGCCCGTCGGGGGGCGTCTGGTTGACTTGTTAGTCGCGGAAGAGGAGGCGGGCGAGCTGAAGGAGCACGCCGGCCGCTTGCCGTCGATTCAACTGAGCGAGCGTTCCATCTGCGACCTTGAGTTGATGGCGACCGGCGCGTTCTCGCCGCTCGAACGTTTCATGGGGCGCGAAGATTACCGTCGCGTGTTGGAAGAGATGCGTCTCGCGGACGGGCATCTCTTCCCAATCCCAATCACGCTGCCGGTCGCGGAGGACGCGCCCGTGCGGCTCGACGATGAGGTCGCGCTGCGCGACAGCAAGAACGAGTTGCTGGCCGTGATGAGGGTCGAGGAGCTTTACGAATGGAGTCTGCCGGAAGAGGCGCAGAGGGTTTTCGGCACGAACGACCTCAGGCATCCACTCGTCGCCGAGATGCACCGCTGGGGCAAACGCTACGCCTCGGGCAGCCTGCGCGTGCTACAACTGCCGCGTCACTACGACTACAAGGAACTGCGCCTGACGCCCGCCGAGACGCGCGCGCGCCTCGCCGCGCTCGGACGCCCGAACGTCGTCGCCTTCCAGACGCGCAACCCCTTGCACCGCGCGCACGAGGAGTTGACGAAGCGGGCCGCCGATCAGGTCGGCGGTGTGCTTCTGCTCCACCCGGTCGTCGGCCTGACCAAGCCCGGCGACATCGACCACTTCACGCGCGTCCGAACATACAAGGCTCTCGCCAACGGCTACTACGACCCGCAACGCATCGTGCTCTCGCTGCTGCCTCTGGCGATGCGTATGGCCGGGCCGCGCGAGGCGCTCTGGCACGCTTTGATTCGTCGCAACTACGGGGCGAACCACCTCGTCGTCGGGCGCGACCACGCGAGTCCGGGCGTTGATTCCGACGGCAAGCCTTTCTACGGCCCTTACGACGCGCAGGAGTTGGTCGAGCGTCATAGCGCGGAATCGGGCGTGCAGGCCGTGCCTTTTCAGGAGTTGGTCTATCTCGCGGACGAAGGGCGTTACGAGGAGATTTCAAAGACCCCGGCCGGTGCGGCCGTCGCCTCGATTTCGGGGACGCAGGTGCGCGAGCAGTATTTGAATCAGGGGCGCAAGCTGCCCGAGTGGTTCACGCGGCCGGAGGTGGCAAACATTCTGTCCGAGGCCTACCCGCCGCGCCACCGCCACGGCGTCTGCATCTGGTTCACGGGTCTGAGCGGGGCGGGGAAGTCGACGACCGCCGACGTGCTGACGGTCTTACTCAACGAGTACGGACGGCAGGTGACTGTGCTAGACGGCGACGTCGTGCGCACGCACCTCTCGAAAGGTCTCGGCTTCGGCAAGGAAGACCGCGACACGAACGTCCGCCGCATCGGGTTCGTCGCGGCCGAGGTCGCGCGTCACGGCGGCGTGGTCGTCGCGGCGGCCGTCAGCCCCTACCGCGCCACGCGCAACGACGTGCGCAACATCGTCGGCACAGACCGCTTCATCGAAGTCTTCGTCGACACGCCGCTCGAAGTCTGCGAGGAGCGCGACCTAAAGGGCATGTATGCGGCGGCGCGACGCGGCGAGGTGAAGGGCTTCACCGGCATCGACGACCCATACGAAGAGCCTCTGCACCCCGAAATCACGCTCGACACCACCAAGCACACGCCCGAGCAGAACGCGCGCGCCATCATCGCACTGCTCGTCGAGAGAGGCTTTATCAGAGCGGACACGCAGACCGGCGCGGGCCTCGAACAGAGCAC
Organism: Pyrinomonadaceae bacterium; assembly: GCA_036277175.1. GTDB lineage: Bacteria > Acidobacteriota > Blastocatellia > Pyrinomonadales > Pyrinomonadaceae > DASQDT01. The sequence continues at coordinate 15,184 of DASUNL010000588.1, forward strand.
GCGCGCGGCCGGAGTCTAGGACGACATAGCGGCGGCGGGCGTCTCCGCCCCACGAACGCCCGTCGGCTCGCGCGCGTTGAAAAGTAAAAGTCAGAAGCGATA
>DASUNL010000589.1:0-2312 GCA_036277175.1 Pyrinomonadaceae bacterium
CGTCGAGCAACCGCGCCATCGGGTGACCCGACATCGTCACGTCCGCGCCGTTCACGCGGCAGGCGACCTTCACGACGCTGTCGCTCATCGCGGCCGCTCCATCAGCGTCATCATCCGTTCCGGCGTCAGGGGGATGTGGTCGAAGGCGACGCCGGTCGCGTGCTCGACGGCGTTCACGATGGCGGGCGCGGGGCCGTCCATCGGCAGCTCGCCGATGCCCTTCGCGCCGCCGGGGCCGAGCGCGTTGGGCACCTCCTCGAAGTGGACGCGGATCGGCGGCAGGTCTGCCGAGGTCGGCATGATGTAGTTGGTCATCTGGCCGTTCGCCATCCGCCCGTCCTGCCACACGACCGCTTCGTAGAGCGCATAGCCGATGCCTTGCGCGACGCCGCCCTCGATCTGCCCGGCGGCGAGCACGGGATGGATCACGCGCCCCACCTCCTGCACGGCGACGAAGTCCTCGACGCGCGCCTCGTAAGTCACCGTGTCAACGCTCACCTCCGCGACGTAGACGGCCCACGCGTAAGCGCCGTAGGCGTCGCCGCGGTACTTGCCGTCGTCCCACTCGATGTCGTCGGGCTGTTTGTACTGACTGAACGACCTGAGCGCGCCGTGCCGCCCGACGTAAGCGCGGCACGCGGCGGCGAACTCTTCCGAAGTGTAAGCGTCTTCGAGCAGCCCTTGGCCGGAGAGAGTTTGCTTGAGGCCGAGTGCGGCGGACTCGACGAGCTTGCCGACGATCATGCAGGTGCGCGAGGCGACCGTGGGGCCGCTGTTCGGGACGTGGCCGGTGTCGGGCTGCGCCGTCTCGATCTGTTCGTAGTCGATGCCGAGCGCTTCCGCCGCGATCTGCGCGAAGATGGTGTTGGTGCCCTGCCCGATCTCTGTGCTCGCCGCGAGCACGCGCACGCGGCCCTCTTCGGTCGCCTCGCACCCGACGATTGATTGCAGATACTTTTCGCCCGAACCCGTGAAGCCCGCGCCGTGCATGAAGCTGGCGAAGCCGATGCCGCGCTTGACGGCGCTCCCGACATTTTCGCGCGCGAACCGCTCGCGCTTGGCGCGGTAGTCGGACAGCTCGAACGCGCGCTCCAACAGCGCGTCCATGTCCACGGGTTCGCGGATGACCTGCTCGGTGGCGGTCGTCTCGCCCTCGCGGATGAAGTTGCGGCGGCGCAGCTCTTCGGGCGCGAGGCCGACCGCGGCGGCGACCTTATCGAGGTGGCGTTCGAGGGCGAAGATGCTCTGCGGGGCGCCGAAGCCGCGGAAGGCGCCGTGCGGCGGCGCGTTGGTGGCGACGGCGCGCGAGCGGATGCGGACGTTGGGGCAGTTGTACGGCCCCGCCGCGTGGATCGTGCCGCGCGAGAGGACGACCGCCGAGAGCGTGGCGTAGGCGCCGCCGTCCACGACGAAGTCGATCTCCATCCCGAGCAGTTTGCCCTCGCGCGAGACGGCGGTGCGGTGGCGCGTGCGCGAGGGGTGGCGCTTCGTCGTCGCCGCCATGTCTTCGGCGCGGTCGTAAATAATCTTCACGGGGCGGCCCGACTTCCACGCCAGCAGCGCCGCGTGGCCCGCGATCATCGAGGGGTACTCTTCCTTGCCGCCGAAGCCGCCGCCCGTCTCGGTCTGGACGACGCGGACTTTGTCCTCCGGCAGATCGAACAGCGCCATCAGCGCCTTGTGAACGTAGTAGGGGCACTGCATCGAGCCGCGCACCACGACGCCAGACGCGGCGCTCGCCTCGGCGATGACGCCGTTGGTCTCGATGTAGAGCTGCTCCTGCGCGCCCGTCCGGTACTCGCCCTCGACGACGAAGTCGGCGGTGCCCCACACGTCGTCAACGTTCCCTTTATCGACGAGGTACGACTTGAAAATATTATCGCTGCCCCAGACGATCTCCTTTTTGTCGAGCGCGTCTTCGATGGTGAAGACGGCGGGGAGCGGGTCGATCTCGAAGCGGACGGCGCGGCGGGCCTCTTCGAGCAGGTACTTGTCTTCGTGCGCGAGCAGGACTATCGGCTCTTCGGGGTGGTTGACGACGCCGTCGGCGAGGTAGGGCTGGTCGTTGAGGATGAGCGCGACGCTGTTCGCGCCGGGGATGTCTTTCGCGGTGACGACGACGAACTCGTCCCACGGGATGCGTTCGTCGAAGACGATCTCGCGGACGCGACCGCGCGGCGCGGGGCTGCGCAACGTCGCGCCGTAGAGCATGCCGGGGAGCGTGATGTCGTCCACGTAGCGCGCGCGGCCCGTGACCTTGTCGCGGCCTTCCTTGCGGGGGACAGAGCGCCCGATTAGCTTCTCACTCATCT
>DASUNL010000590.1:0-11190 GCA_036277175.1 Pyrinomonadaceae bacterium
CCGCGCCTCTTCGGCCGCGCGCGCGGCCAGCTCGGCGTCGATGGCCGTCACGCCGCCGCGCTCGCCCGCGCGCTGCTCGCCCGTCCGCGCGGCCTCGGGCGGCGGCTGCGTGTCCTCGCGTTTGATGGCGACCGTGTTGAAGAGCGCGGGCTGGTCTGTCTCGGCCGCCGGCACCTCGGCGTTGTCGCGCACGGCTTCGAGCGCGACCGTCAAGTCCGAAACGAACTCCTCGATGGAGGCGGGCCGCCGCGCGGGGTCTTTTTCGAGCGCGTGGGCGACCGCCCGCTCGACCTCTGGCGGCACGCGCGCGCCGCGCTCGGCGAGACTCGGCGGCGCGGTCGTCAGGTGCTTGTTCATGATTGACGGGATGGACGCGCCGCGAAACGGCACGTCGCCCGTCAGCATTTGATAAAGGATGACGCCCAAGGAGTAGATGTCGGCGCGCAGGTCTGGGTCGTCGTCGCCCCACTGCTCTGGGGCCATGTAGAAGGGCGACCCCATCATGCCCTGCGTCTTCGCGGCGACGAACGAGCCGAGCAGGTCGCCCGACTTGATTTTCGCCAGACCGAAGTCGAGCACCTTGACGCCCTCGCCCGGCTCTTGGCCCGAGCGGAGCATGATGTTCAAGGGTTTTAGGTCGCGGTGGACGATGCCCTGATTGTGCGCCGCGCCGACGCCTTGCGCGACCGCGATTATCATCTCCAACGCGCGCGCCGGGGCGAAGCGACCCTCCTCCGAAATCAGGTCGTGGAGCGAGCGGCCTTCCAAAAACTCCATCACGAGGAACGGCATCGTGTTGTTGACGACGCCGAAGTCTGTGACGCTGATGGTGTTCGGGTGGTGGATGGCTGCGGCCGCCATCGCCTCCTGCCGGAAGCGCGTGACGAGAGAGGGGTCGTTGCCGACGAGGTCGGGGAGGATAATCTTAATCGCGTGCTGCGTCTTCAGAAAGATGTGGCGGCCCTTGAAGACGATGCCCATCCCGCCGGAGCCGAGGCGGCGCTCCAACTGATAGCGCCCGTCGAGCACCGTGTCGCCCTGAATGGTGAAGCGGAGCGCGTCGCCGTCCGTCGGGCAATGGTTGACTTGGTCGGGGAAGCAGCGATTACAGACCGGGCACTCTTTCATCGAAAGGCTCTCGCGCGCCGCGCGAACTCTAAGGGGGCGCGGTGATTCGTCAAACGACACCGCTCGTGCAAAAGAATCGCCGCCCACGCGCGCGGCGGCTGACGAAAAGCCGATAGGAGACGCAAACGGCTGCGACGTGCGAAAAATATTAACAACACACGCGCGCGGCGGCAAGGAATCAGCACTCGGCAGTCAGCTTTCAGCACTCAGCTCACGGCAGTCGCCGCCGCGTCGGACGGCCGCCTCGAATCAATTATCTTCTCGCCCACGTTATAAAAGCTGAACGCTGATTGCTGAGTGCTGACCGCTCCTAACGTAGACGGACGGGCCGCCCTTCCGCGTCGCGCAAGGTGAGGCCGAGCGCGTCGGCGACCGTCGGGCCGACCTCCGTCATGCGCACCGTCCCCAAGTCGCCGCGTCGTGTGACGCCCGCGCCCGAGGCGACGAAAGTGGCGCGGTAATCTTCCGGGTGCGGGAGATACCCGTGCATGCCGCGAATCCTCGAATCGGTCACGAGACGGCCCGTCAGGTTCGTCCCGAAGGCGTAGCCGCGTTCGGCTTCGAGCATGAAGGCGGCGCGCGTGTTCGAGCCGAGGCGGCGCACCTCCCTCGCGTCGAGCACGCGGAAGAGTCTCCGCCCGTCGCGCACGGCCGCGCGTTCGAGCGCCGCGCGCGCGCGCCGCGACGCTTCACGGTCGCCCGCGTCGCGCAGGATGACGGCCGCCGCGCCGCCCGTCACGTAAGGCAGCGCGCGCCACTCCGTGACCGCCGCGCTCTCTTTCACCTCTTTGTCGTCCTCGCCCCACGCCGTGCCCGTCACGCCCTCGCGCACGTTGACGAGTCCCGCCTCGCGCAGGACGACGCCGGGGTGTATGCGCTGGCGGAAGTCTTTGAAGCCGTGGTCGCTGACGATGAAGACGGTCGTCTCATCAAGTGTGCCCGCGCGCTCGGCGGCGGCGAGCAGGCGGCCGACGTAGCCGTCAACCTTCTCAAGCATCGCGACGGCCTCGGGCGTGAACGGGCCGTAGTCGTGCTCGAAGTGGTCGAGGTCGAAAAGATGTACGAGGAGGAGCGCGGGCCGCTTCTCGGCGACGATGTACTCGGCGAAGCGCGTGCGCATGTCGTCTTGCTCGTCCTTCGTGACGCGCCGGAACAACTCGGGGTCGTGCGCCGCGATTTCGTCGATGAGACCGGCGGGGCGCGCGTGGCGTTTAATCTCGGCGAGCGTGTCTTCCTGCGTCCCGCCGGGCTTCCAGATTTCGGGCGCGTTCCAGTCGCCCGCCCCGCCCGCGACCGGCCAAGAGACGAGCGCCGTCTTTAGCCCGCCGCGCGCGGCCGCGTCCCAGAGCGTGTCGGCCCGGATGTCGCGCGCGAACCAGTGGCCGCGCTCCGCGTTCGGCTCCGACGGGTCGAAGAGCATGTTGCCGAAGATGCCGTGACGCGCGGGCAGCGCGCCCGTCACCATCGCCGTGTGATTCGGATAAGTGATCGACGGGTAGACCGAGACGACTCCGGCCACCACGCCCTCGCGCATCAAACGCCGCAAGGTCGGAATGCGCAAACCCAACTCGTCTGCGCGACGCAAGTAACGCACGTCCAACCCGTCGAGCGAGATGACGATGGCGCGACGCGCGGCTTGCTTTGTTTGCGCTGCCGTCGTTTGTTGCGTCGCCGCCTGTTGCTGCGTCGCCGCCTGTTGCTGCGACGACGACGCGCCCGACGGCCCCTTCGCCTCGGCCGTCTTGCGCGGCGTGACGAAGAGGCCGCCGAGCGCGGCCGCCGATAGGCCAATGAGCGCGGCGAGCGCGAAGACGATGAGGTTCAGCCGATTCCGTAAAGTCATCATAAGACCCTCGCTTTAGAGCGACGCGCAAGACAGACGGGATAAGTCTAATCTGAAATCCGACATCTCGAATCTCAAATCTGAAATCTCAAATCTCAAAGTCGAAATCTGAAATCTGAAATTCCGAATTCTTCATCCCGTCCGTCCCGCGAAACGCTTTAACGCACGACGATGTTGACGAGGCGGCCGGGGACGACGATGATTTTAACAACCTCGCGCCCCTCAATCCACGTCTTCACCTTCTCGTCCGCGAGCGCCGACGCACGCAGCTCTTCCTCCGTGGCATCCGCGCCGACGACGAGACGCCCGCGCAGCTTTCCGTTGACCTGCACGGGAATCTCCAACTCTTCTTTGCGCGCCAGCTCCGCGTCCGCCACGGGCCACCGCGCGCCGCTCGTGAGCATCCCGCCCTCGCGCCCCAAAGCCTCCCACATCTCCTCGGCGATGTGCGGCGCGTAAGGCGCGAGCATCAAGACCAAAGCCTCCAAAGCCTCGCGCACGGCGAACCGCTCGGCCGCCGAAGGGTCTGCGTCGGGCCGCGCCGCGAAGTCCTGCAAAGCGTTCGACAACTCCATCAGCGCCGCGACTCCGGTGTTCAAGTGCATCCGCTCGAAGTCTTCCGTGACGCGCTCAATCGTCTGGTGCGTCTTGCGCCGCAGCGCGCGCGCCGCGTCGGAAGTTTCGGCGGGCGCACTCTTCGGCGCGTCGTGAAGCGCGTCGCGCCAACGGTAGAGCATCGAGTAGACGCGGCGCAGGAATCTGACCGCGCCGTCTATCCCTGTCTCCTGCCAGCGCAACTCGTTTTCGGGCGGCGCGGCGAAGAGGACGAACAGGCGCACGGCGTCCGAACCGTAGGCGCGAATCATGTCGTCGGGGTCGACGCCGTTGCCGCGCGACTTCGACATGCGCTTCCACTCGTTCGTGCCCTCGATGATGTTCGTCACCATGCCCTGCGTCATCAGGCGACGAACCGGCTCGTTGAACTTCACCAGCCCGAGGTCGCGCATCACCTTCGTCCAGAAGCGCGTGTAGAGCAGGTGCATGACGGCGTGGTCGATGCCGCCGATGTACTGGTCGACGGGCGTCCAGTAGGCAATCGTCTCCGGGTCAAACGGCGCGTCCGCGTTTCGCGGGTCGCAGTAGCGGAAGAAGTACCAAGACGAGTCGATGAACGTGTCCATCGTGTCGGTCTCGCGACGAGCGCCAGCGCCGCCGCAACTCGGACAAACGGTGTTCACGAACTCCGCGACGCCCGCCAGAGGCGAGTCGCCCGTGCCCGTGAAGTCGGCGCGCTCGGGCAGCATCACGGGCAACTCTTTTTCCGGCACGGCGACCGTCCCGCAAACGTCGCAGTAGACGACCGGAATCGGCGCGCCCCAGAAACGCTGGCGCGAGATGCCCCAGTCGCGCAAACGATAAGTGACGGCCCCCTCGCCGAAGCCCTCCGCCTTCGCGCGCGCGGCCATCTCAGGTATCGCGTCGGTCGAGAGCTTGCCGCTCCACTCCGAGGAGTTGACGAGGATGCCGTAGTCCGTGAAGGCGTGCGGCATCGCGGCCGACTGATCCTCCGTCTCGGGGTCGTGCTCAATCTGCTCCTGCTCGTGCGAGATGCGTTCGATGACGCGGCGGACGGGCAGAGAGTACTTCTGCGCGAACTCGAAGTCGCGCTCGTCGTGCGCGGGGACGCTCATCACCGCGCCCGTCCCGTACTCCATCAAGACGTAGTTGCCGACCCACACCGGCAACAACTCGTCGCTGAACGGGTTGACGGCCAGCATCCCCGTGTTGACGCCCTCCTTCTCCTCCTCCTCGCCCGCGACCTTGACGGACGTTCCGCGCGTCGCCTTCACGCGCTCGACGAACTCGCGCACGTCACGTCGCAACGGCGTCTCCTCGCCCTCGGACAGAAACTCCTCGACGAGCGGGTGCTCGGCCGCCAAGACGACGGCCGTCGCGCCGTAGATAGTATCGACGCGCGTGGTGAAGACGCGGACTTTCGAGTCGCGGTCTTTGACGGCGAAGTCTACGAGCGCGCCTTCGCTCCGGCCTATCCAGTTGCGCTGCATGGTCAGGACGCGCTCGGGCCAGCCCGCCTCTATCTCGCGCATGTCGTCGAGCAACTGCTCGGCGTAGGCCGTGATGCGCAAGAACCACTGCTCGCGCTCGCGCCGCTCGACTTGCGAGCCGCAACGCCAGCACACTCCGCCCGACGCCTGCTCGTTCGACAGGGTCGTCTCGCAGGTCGGACACCAGTTGACGGGCGACAGGCGTTTATACGCCAAGCCCCGTTCCAGCATCTTCAGGAAGAACCACTGATCCCACTTGTAATACTCGGGCGAGTGCGCGGCGATTTCGCGCGACCAGTCGTAGCTCGTGCCCAGACGCTGCAACTGCCCGCGCATGTGGACGATGTTCTCCTCCGTCCACTCGCGCGGGTTGACGCCGCGCTTGATGGCCGCCTGCTCGGCCGGCTGGCCGAAGCTGTCCCACCCGATGGGGTGCAGGACGTTGAAGCCGCGCAGGCGCTTGTACCACGCCAAGGCGTCGCCGATGGAGTAGTTGCGCACGTGCCCCATGTGCAGAAAGCCCGACGGGTAGGGCAGCATCTCCAAGGCGTAGAATTTCTCGCGCGCGTCGTCGCGCTCGGCACGGAACGCGCCCGACTCCTGCCAGCGCCCCTGCCACTTCTCTTCTATCTTCTCGGCAAAATATTTTTCGTCCATCGCTAGTCCTGAAACCTTTCCGCTCACCTTACGGGCGAACACGACCGCGCGCCGTAGTTCCCGTCGGGAACAGACGCGCTACTGACTTGATGTTGGGATACTTTTTGTCGCGTCGAGGGTCGCCGCGCCGCCGGCCGCGCACAACTTACGCGCGGTCGCCGCTGCGCGGCACCGTAAGGAGGAGTTTGACGGGGTGTCGAAAACGTCTCATCTCAGTCTGCATGACTCCCTCGCGGCCGTCCGTTAACGCCGTTTATGTTACCGCACGCGGCCCGCTCTCGCAAAGAAGGCGGGGAGGCGCGCGGCCGGCGACGCATCGCCCGCGCGCCTCCCCGCCCCGACGTTTTCAGACTCGCGCGCGGCCGACGCTCAGCGCACTTCGGCGACCTCGAAGTGCATGCCGTCCTTGCGACCTTTGAAGTGGCCGCCCCAGTAGAAGCCGTTGTCGTTGGCGATTTTCACAAGCTCGCGCACAGAGCCTTTGCGGCCGACGAGGGCGGGCATCGAGCCGAGGAAGTTGAACGGGACGTTGACGTCGAAGGCCGTCCCGAAGCAGTGGTTGCTGAGCGTGTTCTTCGTCCCGCGCACGAGACGCGGGACGTAGGAGCCGCTCCACGAAAGCACGCGGTCGCGCAGCTTGGCCTTCTCCCAGCCGGCCCACATGTCGAGGAGTTGTTTGCGCGCGAGGCGGTGGAAGAAGACGCCGCCGTCGTGCGGCGCGCCCTCGACGCCGACCAATTGCGGGACGATGATTTTCTCGATGTTCTCCTTGTCCCAGCCGTTGGTGATGACGATGTTCTCTTTGTTGTTGGGCAGAGGCTTGCGGCGGAACTCGATTGTGCCGAAGATTTTCTGCCGCGCCGCGTTGCTGACGAGCGGCGGGAAGGCCGGCGGCGGCGGGAAGTTCGGCCCCGTCGTGGAAGTGTCCTCTGTGTCTTCGATGAGCTCGAAGCCGAGCTCCATCGCCTTGGCGAAGGTCTTGTTGCCGACGACGCCGTCGGCCAGAAGGTTGTTCTGCTTCTGGAACTCGACGGTCGCGTTGTGCGTCTTCGCGCCGAACTCGCCGTCGGTCAGGATGTCCTTGAAGCCGCGGCCGATGAGGAAAATCTGCCAGTGTTTGACGTCGCTGCCCTTGACCCCCTTGCGCAGAACCCTTAGCGGCATGGCGAAGCTCCTTTCGGAAAGAGGCGGTGAGTGGTTCGAGGGCGGGGCGAGGGCTTCCGCTTCGAGACTGACGAACTTGCGACCTCACGGGCGGCCGGAATCATACATGGCTTCGGCGGGTCGTCGCTAACGTTTTTTCAAGCGCGGGCGCGCGGCCGCTCACTTCACGGTGTAGGTGACTTTCTCCTTGCCGAGAAAATCGCGGCTGACACGTTTGGAGACGAGGCCGGCGTGTTCAAGCTCGAAGTAGGCGCGCTGCACCTCACCGGCGTCGATGGAGAGTTGGCGCGCGAGCTGCGCGGGGCTGGGGAGCGCGTCGCCCGAGGCGATGCGTCGCTCGCTGATGTGCGACTCAATCTGCGTCCTCACCTGCAAGTAGTGAGGCCCTTCGGAACGGTCTCTGATACTGATTTCCATGGTGCGCCATTATCACCCGCCCGCGCCCGTTTCGACAAAAGCGCGGAGCGCCGAGAGGTTGCGCGCGTCGTCGCCCGCCTCGTCCTGCGGCGTCTCAAGGAGGAAGGCGGCGTGCGCGAGTTTCGGATGACGAGCGACGCGGGCGAGGGCTTCCGCGCCGATGTGTCCGAGGCCGATGTGCCAGTGTCGGTCGACGCGCGAGTTGTAGGCGGCGCGCGAGTCGTTGAAGTGTACGGCGCGCACGCTCCCCGTGCCGACGTTCGCTTCGATTGCGTCGAGCGTCGCCGCGAGTCCCTCTTCGTCGCGTATGTCATAACCGGCGGTGAAGGCGTGCGCTGTGTCGAGGCAGACGCCCAAGTTCAGTTCGGGGCACGCGGCGATGATTTCGCGCAGGTGCTCGAACCGGTGGCCGATGCAAGCGCCCTGCCCGGCCGTGTTCTCAAGAAGGATTCTGAACTCGCCCAGCTCAAGTCCGCGACAAGCCTCTTTCAGGCTCTCGGCGCACGTCCTGACGCCGTCGGCCTCGCAAGCGCCTTTCGCGCTTCCGGGATGGACGACGAGGTAGGCCGCGCCGAGCAGCCGCCCGCGCTCGACCTCCTCGCGGAACGAGCGGACGGACTTCTCACGGATAGCCTCGTCGGCGGCGGCGAGGTTGATGAGATAGTTGGCGTGGATGACGACGGGCGTGATGCGCGTCTCTTCGCGGACACGTTTGAACGCCGCGACCTCTTCCGGCGTGAGCGGGCGCGCCTGCCAGCCGCGCGGGTTGCGCGAGAATATCTGCACGGCGTCGCACCCCAAGGCGCGCGCCTTCGTCAGAGCGTTGTGCAGCCCGCCCGCGATGCCGAGATGCAGCCCGATGCGCGGGCGCGGCGCGACTCCCTCGCCCGACGCGACCTCGCGCACCGACTCGTCATCGTTCGCCGACGCAGAGTCGCGCGCCGACGCCGAGCCGCTCGTCTCTTCGTTCTTAAGCGACGCGCTCATCAGCGTCTCGCTACCTCTTCCAACACGCGCAGGATGTTGCCGCCGAGTATCTTCTCCACGTCCTGTGCGGTGTAGCCGCGACGCAGTAGCTCGGCGGTCAGGTTCGGCAGGTCGGCGACCGACGCGAGGTCTTTGGGGAGCGCCTGTATGCCGTCGAAGTCAGACCCGATGCCGACGTGCTCGACGCCGACGAGGCGGACGATGTGGTCGATGTGGTCGACGACGCGCGCGAGCGGGACGGGCGGGATGCGCCGCGCATACTCGCGCTGGCGGACGCGGTCGCGCGCGATGCGTGCGAGCGAGCCGTGCCCGCCGGCCGCGCTCCGGCTCGCGGCCTCGACCTCTCCGGCAATCTCCGCGTCCACGCGCTGCTTCCGCTCCTCCCAGCCCGGCTCGACGAACGCCGGGTAGAAGACGATTGAGACGACGCCGCCCGTCTTTGCGATGGCGCGTATCTGCTCGTCCGAGAGGTTGCGCGGGACGTTGGCGATTGAGCGCGCATTCGAGTGCGTGGCGATGACGGGCTTGGTCGAGGTGTCGATGATGTCCCAGAAGGTCTTGTCCGAGACGTGCGACACGTCGACCATGATGCCGAGGCGGTTCATCTCGCGTATGACTTGACGGCCGAACTCATTTAAGCCTCGCCCCTGCCCCGCCGCGTCGCCGCTCGACCCGGCCCAAGAGAGACTGTAGCTCCACGTCGGCGACATGTAGCGCACGCCCGCGCGGTAGTACTTCTCGACGTTCTCCAAACGCTCGTCAATCGCGTAGCCGCCTTCGAGACCGAGGAGCGCGGCGAGTTTTCCCTCGCGGGCCGCGCGCCGCACGTCCTCCGTGGAAGTGGCGAGCACCCACGTCTCCGGGTTGCGTTCCGCCAGAGCGCGCACGGCCGCAATCTGCTCGTCGGCGCGAGCGACCGCCCGCGCCCCGCCCGCGCCGTAATACTGCGGCTCGACCCAGATGGAGAAGAACTGCGCGTCGAGTCCTCCGTCGCGCATGCGCGGCGCGTCGAGGTGCGTCGTCGAGAGACGTTGATTGATGTCCGCGCCCTCGTCGACCATGAACTGCACGGTGTCGGCGTGCATGTCGACGGCGATGGCGCGCCGGTGGACGGAGAGCGGGTCAGTAGCGTCGTTCGGCGTGTCGGCGGGCGCGGCCGTCGCGTTCGAGTTGTGCGAAGATTCGGGCATTGGTTGTTTCTTATTTTCGTCTCCGGCGGCGCAGGCCGGAAGGCACAGCAACGCCGCGACGAGGGCGTTTGTTACGCTGCGGGCGCGGCGTGTTTCGCGTGGCGTCATGCGTCGAACTCTGCGGGGGCGAAGGCCGATTGTGCATGACCGGGCGCTGCCTTGCCAAGCGTCGCGCCTTTACGGTATCGTGTTTTATCAATTTTCCTTCGGGCGGTTTTCGGAAATGAGAGACGGACTTCAACCCGAATCGAGTTTCGCGTTCCAACTGTAGCCGCGTCCGCCTAGGGACGCGCGCTGCTGTCCCCTCACGCCTCGCAAATTTTAAATAAGGAGTTATTAAAACCTATGTTCGCAGACGACGCACCGAAGAAGGACGTGAAGGCCACGCGCATCGTCCCCGAGGTCTGGCACAACGGGAAGTTCGTCAACTGGAACGACGCGCGCGTCCACGTCATGTCACACGTCCTCCACTACGGTTCGAGCGTCTTCGAGGGCATCCGCTGCTACAACACCGAGCGCGGCCCGGCTATCTTCCGCCTGCGCGAACACATGCAGCGGCTCGTCAACTCGGCGAAGATTTACCGGATGGATCACGGCTGGTCGGTCGACGACCTCTGCGCGGCGGCCATCGGGCTGACGCTGCGCGGCGGGCTCGAACAGTGCTACCTCCGCCCCATCATCTTCCGCAGCCTCGACGAAGAGCACCCGGCGTTTGGCGTCAACCCGTTCCCCAACCCTCTCTCCTGCTACATCGGCGCGTGGGACTGGGGGAAGTACTTGGGAGACGCGGCGCTTGAGCAGGGCGTCGATGTGTGCGTCTCGACGTGGAATCGTCTGACGCCGAACTCGATGCCCGCGATGGCGAAGTCGGGCGCGAACTACATGAACTCGCAGCTCATCAAGATGGAGGCCATCCTTAACGGCTACGCCGAAGGTATCGCGCTCGACGACCGGGGCTTCGTCTCCGAAGGCTCGGGCGAAAACATCTTCCTCGTCTCGAACGGCAAGGTGATTACGCCGCCGCTCTCTTCGTCGATTTTGCCCGGCATCACGCGCGACAGCGTCATCCAGATTTGCCGCGAGCTGGATATCCCGGTCGTCGAATCGGGCATCCAGCGCGCCGCGCTCTACGTCGCCGACGAGCTCTTCTTCTCCGGCACGGCTGCGGAGATTACGCCCATCCGCACCGTCGATAAGATTACGGTCGGAGAGGGCAGGCGCGGCCCCGTCACCAAGGCGATTCAGGAAGCCTACTTCGAGATAACTTCGGGCCGCCGCCCGGCCCCCGGCCCTTGGCTCACCTACATCAACGAGCACAAGCACGCCGGTCAGCAGAACTCGAACGGCCACCGCCCCTCGGCGCGACCCGCGAGCGAGGCGGACGCGGACACGTCCGCGCCCGAGCCGACGGGCGAGCCTAACAAACAATTCAACACGGCGGCGGTCGATTAAAGTTTTCGTTTGGACTCAAGCGAAGACGTCCGCGACACACAGAAGCGATAGCGAAGCTCTCATCAACGCCCGGCGCGTTTCTTCGGAAAAGCGTCGGGCGTCGCTATCGGCGCGTGCGCCCCGCGCGGCACGACCCACAGCTCCACCTGCCGCAGCCTCCTGTGTCCGCCGTTAACGAGCCTGATGCGCGACGCAGGTATCCCGTGCTCGCGCGTGAGCGCGCGGCGGACTTCCCTCAACATGCGCGTGGCAGAGCCGGCCGGGTCGAGGCGGCCGACCCTGCGCC
>DASUNL010000591.1:0-3275 GCA_036277175.1 Pyrinomonadaceae bacterium
GCCTTCGACGCGGGCGAGTCGGACGAGGCGACGCGGAAGAATTTTCTCAACGACTCTGCCTCGACCTTCGCGGCCTGCTTCGCCGTCGCTTCGGGCGCGGGCGCGTTGGCCTCTCTCGTCCCGGTCGCGGGCTTCGACACGCTCGTCGCCTCGGCCGCGTGCGCGGCGATTCTCTTCTCGGTCACGCGGCTGCGCGTCGAGACGACTGACGATGCGGCGGCGCGCGTCGTCGAGCGCGACGAACGTCGCAGCGTTCGCGCGACGCGCGACGAGGTCGGCGAGATGTTCCGCGACGCCTTCGAGGGCGCGGCCGCCGGGATGGCGCTCGTCTCGGCCAAAGGAAATTTCCTGAAGGTCAACCGCGCGCTCCTCGACATCCTCGGCTACGAGGAGTCGGCGCTGCTCGCGAAGACGCTTCAGGACGTGGCGCACGCGGACGACCTCGCGCCCGTGCTCGCGGCCGTCAAGCGTCTGCTCGGCGCGACGCAAGGCTCGCACGAGATGGAGATGCGTCTCGTGCGCGCGGGCGGCGAAGAGGTGTGGGTGCAGTTGATTGCGGCGCGCGCCGGCAGCCGGAAGTCTTCGGCGCGGATGGTCTTTCAGGTGCAGGACATCACCGAGCGCAAACGCTCCGAGGAGCAGTTGCTCCACGACGCCTTCCACGACCCGCTCACCAAACTCCCGAACCGCGCGCTCTTCATCGACCACGTCAAGCTCACCATCGCGCGCGCCAAGCGTCGGCCCGGACACCTCTTCGCGGTGCTGTTCCTCGACCTCGACCGCTTCAAGATCGTCAACGACTCTCTCGGCCACATGTTCGGCGACCAACTCCTCGTCGGCATCGCGCGACGGCTCGAAGGCTGTCTGCGCGAGGGCGACACGGTGGCGCGCGTCGGCGGCGACGAGTTCACCATCCTGCTCGAAGACATCGAGGACGAGCCCGAAGCCGTCTCGGTGGCCGAGCGCATCCAGAAGGAGTTGTCCGCGCCCTTCCACATCGGCGGCCACGAGGTCTTCACCACGGTCAGCATCGGCATCGCCCCCAGCTCGACCGAGTACGACGACCCCGAGGACATTCTGCGCGACGCCGACACGGCGATGTACCGCGCCAAGTCTCTCGGCAAGGCGCGTCACGAAGTCTTCGACAAGGCGATGCACGCGCTCGCCGTCAATTTGCTCCAACTCGAAACCGACCTCCGGCGCGCGCTCGAACGCAAAGAGTTCTTCGTCCACTACCAGCCCATCGTCGCGCTCTCCGACTTCCGTCTGTGCGGCTTCGAGGCGCTCGTGCGCTGGCAGCACCCCGAGCGCGGCTTAATCTCGCCGCTCGACTTCATCCCCGTCGCCGAAGACACGGGCCAGATTATCGCCATCGGCGAGTGGACTCTGCTCGAAGCGTGCCGGCAGATGCGGCGGTGGCAGAAGCAGTACCCTTCGGACGTGCCGCTCTACATCAGCGTCAATCTGTCGGGCAAGCAGTTCACGCAGCCCGACCTCATCGAGCGCGTCCGCGCCATCATCGAAAAGACGCGGCTCGACCCGCGCAGCCTGAAGTTGGAAATCACTGAGTCGGTCGTCATGGAGAACATCGAGACGGCGACCGAGATGCTCAAGCAGTTGCGCGCCATCGGCGTCCAACTCTCGATTGACGACTTCGGGACGGGCTACTCACGTCTCTCGTACCTCCACCGCTTCCCCATCGACACGCTCAAGATCGACCGCTCGTTCGTGATGAGGATGGTCGAGAACAGCGAGAACAGCGAGATCGTCCGCACCATCGTCATGCTGGCGCAGACATTGGGCATGGACGTGGTGGCCGAGGGCGTCGAGACCAAGGAGCAGTTGGCGCTGCTCAGGAAACTCGGCTGCGAGAGCGGACAAGGTTATTACTTCTCGCGTCCGGCGACCGTCAACGGGGCCGAGCAGTTAATCGCCGCCACGAGCGCCAACGTGCAACGGGCGCTCAACATGTCGAAGGCCCGCCCCGCCCCGGCGGTCGACGAGAAGGTCAGAACCATGAAGATAGTCAGCCCCCCTGAGGCGGCGGGTGAGCAGCAGTCTACCTCCGCCGCGTGAGAGTGAGATATGATGAGCGCCGTAATGCCGCAAGAACGCAGACGTGCTAACCGCTTCCCGACCGACCTCGACGCGCGCTGGGAGGGCGTGCTGACGCGCCGCGAGGGGAAGGTCGTTGACCTCAGTTCGTCGGGCTGCTTCCTACTGACCTCCGACGAGGTGCAGCCCGGCGAGTTGATTCGCCTCGAAATCCTGACCCCCGAAGGCCCTTGGCTCTACCTCTGGGGCGAGGTCGTCTATCAGGTCGAGGAGATGGGCTTCGCCGTCCACTTCACGGGCACGACCGCCTCGGAGATGAGGACGCTCAAAGAGTTGCTCGCCTACATCAGCGCGCGTCGCGGCGCGCCGCAGCGCCAGACATGAAGCACGCCGCGGGCAGAGGCGACGCGCACCCGGCGGGCGAGGCGCGCGCGCGAAGACGCACGGACGCGCCGGCCAACGGGCGGCGGCAGCCGCCACCGCGCCCGGTGCTTTCGGTCTGCGTGCGCGGGCGCGACGCCGACGGCGAGGAGTGGGCCGAGGTGACGCGCATGCTCGACGCCTCGCACTCCGGCGGGAGCTTCACGCTCACGCGCCAGCCGCGCCTCGGTCAGTTGCTCCACATCACCCTGCCCCCGCCCGTCCTCGCCCAGCGCGCGAGCGCCGAGGACTACGGCGGCCGATGGTCGCTCGTCTGGGCGCTCTCGCCGCAGGCGGGCAGCGGGAGCGACGACGCGACGACGCACAAGGTCAGCGTCACCTACGTCGGCAACGATTTGCCGCGCCACTTCGTGACGCGGGCGGGCCGCGACTTCGGCTTCGTCTTCGAGGACGACGGCGGCATCCGCCTCCACGAGCGGCTCGCGCTCGTCGGCGGCGCGGACGCGGCCGACCGTCGACAGCGCGGCACGCGCCTTTCGATTCCGCTCGAAGTGACGCTCGAAGTGTTGGGCGAGGACGGCGAGGTCTTGGACACGGAGGCGACCGTGACGGAGAACATCAGCCGCTCGGGCGCGGCCGTCTGGACGGCGCTCGGCGTGTTGCCGGGTGCGCGCCTGCGCATGACGGGCGCGCTAGGTCAGGCGTCTCTGCTGGCGGTCGTGCGGCAGCGGCGCGCGGGCGCGGACGGCATCACGCGCCTCCACCTCGAATTCGTCGAGGGGGCGTGGCCGCTCGAAGGCTTGAGATGAAAAGCGGAGGGGCGCGCCGCTCGCGAGCGG
>DASUNL010000592.1:0-8612 GCA_036277175.1 Pyrinomonadaceae bacterium
CTCTTCCGCACCGACCGAGGGCTTCGCTTCGTCGACCGTCCGGGCGGAAACCCTAACGTCTCGACGCGCGTCGTCGGAGAGTCACGCCGCCCGCGCCTGACGTTCAGCCCCGGCCGCGTCGAGCCGACTCTTTCGGCCTTCGTGTCGAGCCGCAAGCCCTTGGCCGCCGAGTTCACCTTCCGAGGCCAGCGCCTTTTCGTCATCGCCAACCACTTCGGCTCGAAGGGCGGCGACCAGCCGCTCTACGGTCGCTTCCAGCCGCCGAAACTCGTGACGGAGGCGAAGCGCGCGGAGCAGGCGCGCGTCGTCGCAGGCTTCGTCCGCGAGATTTTCGCCAAAGACCAAGCGGCGAAGGTCGTCGTCTTAGGCGACCTCAACGACTTCGAGTTCTCCGCGCCCGTGCGCGTTTTGAAAGACGCCGGACTCGTCGCGCTCATCGAGCGTCTGCCGACGCCCGAGCGTTACACATACGTCTTCGACGGCAACTCGCAGTCGCTCGACCACATCCTCGTCAGCCGCTCGCTCGCCTCCGCGCTCGCCTCCTACGACATCGTCCACATCAACTCGGAGTTCGCCGACGCGGCGAGCGACCACGACCCCACCGTGGCCGTCTTCAGACTCTAGCGCGGGCGAGTCGTGGCGTCGTCGGGAGTGGCGAAAGCCGGCGCGTCCGCCATCATGGATGCTTATCCTGTTAATAAAATTTTTTAGCTTGGCTGATGGCAGCAACTCCATTACAATGCGGCGCACGCTTACACGTAGGCGCTAAAGATTCCATCCTCAGGCGGGGCGGCCGGGATTTTTCCGGCCGCGCGACCACGGTCAATTGAACAACTGGGCAGTGCAACTCGTCCGGGGCGCATAGGGCTTCCCGGATACGCCGTCGCGTGGTTTCCTAACACAAGGAGTCTCCCATGACGCTCAAAACCTTCTTGCGACTCTGCCTCTCTCTCGTCCTCGTCGCGGGCTTCACCCCCGCCGCCGTCGCGCTCGCGCAAGGCACGGCCTCGCGCGTCACCGGCGTCGTCACAGACCAGTCGGGCGCGGTCGTCGAAGACGCGAACGTGACCCTCACCAACGAGGAGACGAAGGTCTCCTTCAACACGCAGACGACCTCATCGGGCACATACGTGTTCGAGTCGGTGCAGGTCGGCGTCTACACGATCTCGATTGAGAAGACGGGTTTCAAGAGGTTCCTCGCGCCGGGGACGCGCATCAACGTCAACCAGCCGGCGACCGTCGACGCGGCGCTCGAAGCCGGCGACCTCAGTGAGTCAGTAACGGTGCAGGCGGCGGCCGAACTCGTCCAGACCGGAAGCTCCGGCAACTTCGGCAACACCGTCGAGCAGAAGACCTTGGAGGCCCTGCCCATCGTCGGCGTGCGCGGGCGCAACCCGCTCAGCCTGATTAACTTTCAGCCGGGCGTCGTGAGCGGCGCGAACACCGGCGGCGGCATCCACGTCCACGGCGCGCGCGACCGCGCGTTCAACTTCACGCTCGACGGCATCGACATCAACGAGTCGTCGGCCGGCGGCTCGAACTTCACCCCCTTGCGGCCCAACCCCGACTCGCTCACCGAGTTTCAGGTCGTGACGAGCAACTTCACGGCCGAACTCGGACGCAGCAGCGGCGCGCAGGTCACGCTCGTCACGCGCTCGGGCACGAACGACTTTCACGGCAACCTCTTCGAGTTCTACCAGACGCCGCGTCTCATCGCCAACGAGTACAACAACAACGTCAACGGCACGCCGCGCGGCCAGTTCGTCCAGCACATCTTCGGCGGCTCGGTCGGCGGCCCCATCATCCGCAACAAGACTTTCTTCTTCACGAACCTGCAACTGCTCCGCACGTCGCAGAGCGTCGCGCGCACGCGCACCGTCCTGACGCAGACGGCGCGGCAGGGCCTTTTCCGCTACGTCGTCGGCGGGCGCAACAACCCGGCCGGCGTCAGCGGCGCGTCGGTCGACGCCAACGGCAACCCCGTCCTGCCCGCGTGCGGCGGGAGCGTTACGACCGGCTGCGTCGCCACCTACTCGGTCGTCGCCAACGACCCGACGGGCCTCGGCCTCGACCCTAGCGTGCAGCAGTTGATTGCGCTGACGCCTCTTCCCAACAACTTCACGGCCGGCGGCGACGGCCTTAACTTCGCGGGCTTCACCTTCCTCTCGCCGCAGACCGAGAAGCAGTACGACCTCGCCTTTAAGATTGACCACAACTTCAACGACCGGAATCAGATGTACGTGCGCTACGCGCAGGGCGAGCAGAACACTCTGGGCGACGGCGGCAACGGCAACACCAACGCCGGCATCATCGGCGGCACGGGCGGCCCGCAGGCCTTCCCCGACTCGCCGCGCAACATCGACACCCTGCGCAATCCCAAAAACCTCGCCGTCAACTACCGCTGGACGCCGACGCCGACCATCACGAACGAGCTGGTCGTCGGCTTCAACCGCTTCACCTTCAGCTTCAACAACGCCGACACGAACGCCGACTCGAATTCGCCCCTGCGATTCGACTGCCCGTTCCCCGGCACGTCGGGCTGTCTCGACCTGACCAACCCGCTCGACAACACGCCCATCATCAACAACGCGCGGAGCCTGCGCACCTATCAGATAGTCGACAACCTGAGCTGGGTGCGCGAGTCGCACGCACTGAAGTTCGGCACGAACCTTCGCTTTCAGCAGCACCTCGACGATCGCGGTCAGGCCGCCGGACTCTACGTCAACCCGCAGGTCGATTTCAGCCGCAACACCAACCCGCCGCCCGCTTCCCTGACCAACCCGGCCGGCATCAACACGGGCAACGACCAGCCGCGCCTGCGCAGCTTCTACAACGTCATGCTCGGCCGCGTCGGCAACATCGGCCAAGGCTTCGTCGCCGCGAGCGACGATGCGTTCGGCCCGGCCGGCTCGCGTTTCCCGTTCGACGCGCGCTACCCCGAGTACGACTTCTACGCGCAGGACACTTGGAGGCTTCGGCCCAACCTGACGCTCGACTTCGGCGTGCGCTGGGAGTTGAAGCTCTCGCCCAACTCGGCGGGCGACCTGCCGATACTTCGGCCCGACCGGCCTTTGCGCGTCGGCGAAGCGCCGTCCGACAGCGTGCGCTGGACGGAGGGCGACCTCTTCGACAGCGACATCAACAACATCGCGCCGACCGTCGGCTTCGCGTGGGACCCGTTCTCCGACGGCAAGACCTCCGTGCGCGCAAACTTCCGCCTCGCCTACGACCGCTCGAACACGTTCGTCTTCTCCTCGTCCATCTACAACACCGCGCCCGGCGCGACGGCCGGCATCGTCAGCTCGGCCTTCGGCGCGCAACCGAACGAGCAGGGCCGCGTCCGCTTCGGCATCCCGACGCTCGCGCCGCCCGCGTCTCTGACGCCCGAGGCTTTGCGTCAGCCGCCGCCGTTCTCGACTGGCAGCATCTCGGTGGTCGACCCCTCTCTGCGATCGCCGAAGACCTACCAGTGGGGCGCGAGCTTGCAGCGCGAAATCGGTTGGGACTCGGTCGTCGAGGTCAACTACATCGGGCGCAAGGGCGTCGGCCTCTACGGCGCTTACGACGTCAACCAAGTCAACATCAACGCGCGCGACCCGCGCTTCGGCGAGAGCTTCCTCGACGCCTTCAACGCCTTGCGCAATAGCTCTTCGGCGACGAGCCCTCTGATTAACGCGCTCCTGACGGGCAACCCCGCGAACAACGCCGGGACGACGCAGTTCCGCTCGCTCTTCTCTTCGGAGCTGACGCTCGGTTCGGTCGCCACGGCGGCCGACACGCTCGCGCGCCGTCTGACGCCGGGCACGCAGACGCCCGTCATCATCACCAACGGCTTCAGCCCCTTCTTCTTCCGCCCCTACCCGCAGTTCTCGGGCGGGGTCAACGTCATCGACAGCAACGACTTCTCCGTCTACAACGCGCTCGAAGTGCAGGTCAGCCGACGCTTCAGCGACGGGTTGAGTTATCAACTGGCCTACACCTTGGCGAAGTCGATGGACACGCGCTCGTTCGACCCGGCGCTGACCGTCCTCGGCCGGGGCACGACGCAGACGGCCGCCAACACGCCGTTTGACATCCACAACCGGCGGCTCAACTACGCGCGCTCGGACTTCGACCGCCGCCACTCGCTCCAAGGCTACCTCGTCTATGACATCCCGCTCGGTCGCGGCCGACGCTTTTTGAGTGACGCGCCCGGTTTCGTCGACCGCCTCGTCGGCGGCTTCGAGATTGCGGGCATCATCATCTGGCAGTCGGGCCGCCCGTTCACCGTCTACTCGGGCGCGAACACCATCAGCAACGTCTTGCAGACTCCGGCCAACTGCAACGGTTGCTCCCCGAACCTCGGCTCAATCGTCGAGGAGTCGGGGACTAACTTCTTCTTCAACGCGCAGCAGCGCGGGCTCTTCTCCGCGCCCGCGCCCGGCGAGTTCGGCAACACGGGGCGGAACTTCTTCACCGGCCCGTCGCTCTTTAACCTCGACCTGATGATCGGCAAGAAGTTCTACTTCACAGAGGTCATCAACTTCGAGGTGCGCGCCGAGATGCAGAACGCGACCAATACGCCGGCCTTCGACTTCCCGACGGCCATCGTCAACAACAGCACCTTCGGGCGCATCCGCGGGGCGGTCGTCAACACCGCGCGGCGCGTCCAGTTGTCAGCGAAGTTCAACTTTTAGACCGGCGCGACGAAAACTTGTCAGGCCGCCGCGCCGAAAAATTTTGCGCGGCGGCCTTCGCAAGAGCGGGCCGGGCGTGTAATATGTGATTTACATCCTGTCTCATTCGGAAAAGGAATCCACACAATGAAGAATTACTCTGCAAGTCGGCTCGTCCGCGCCGCTCTGCTCGCGTTCGCGCTCGCCGCGTCGTTCGCCGCCCCGACCTTCGCGCAGGAGGAGACGGCCGCGACCGTCAGCGGGCAGGTCACCGACTCGACCGGCGCGGTCGTCCCCGCCGCCACGGTCGTCGTGACCAACACCGAGACCGGCATCGAGCGCCGCGTCGAATCGAACGAGGACGGCCTCTATTCCGTCTCGCCGCTCCCGCCGGGGCCCTACCAGATCGTCATCGAGCAGTCGGGCTTCAAACGCTACGTCCAGACCGACCTCGTCCTTAACGCCAAAGACCGTCGGCTCGTCAACATCGTGCTCGAAGCCGGAAACCTCTCCGAGGTCATCACGGTGACGGCCGAGGAGGCGGGCGTGCTCGACAGCCCGACCACGCAGGCGCTCATCTCGGGCACGCAGGTCGTCGAGCTGCCCTTGAACAACCGCAACTTCCTCAAGCTCACCGAGCTTGTCCCCGGCGTCAGCTCCAGCCTCGACGACGAGTCGACTTTCGGTCTCACGTCGCGCGCCGACATCTCGATTAACGGCATGCGCCGCAACTCGGTCAACTACTTCGTCGACGGCGTCTCGAACACCGACGTCGGCTCGAACATCACGCTCCTTTCGACGCCGACCATCGACTCGATTCAGGAGTTCAAGGTGCTGTCGTCGAACTACACGGCCGAAATCGGTCGCTCGGGCGGCGGCGTCGTGACGGTCGTCACGCGCGGCGGCGGCAACGACTTCCACGGCTCGCTCTACGAGTTCCTGCGCAACGACTACTTCAACGCCAACACCTTCTTCAACAACCGCACCCCGCGCCGCCCGAACGGCGACGTGGTGCCGACCGCCAGAACCCCGAAGCTGCGCTACAACAACTTCGGCGGGACGATTTCCGGCCCGGTCTATTTGCCGCGCTTCGGCGAGGGCGGCCCGGCCTACTGGAGCGGGAAAAACCGAACCTTCTTCTTCTTCTCGCAGGAGACGCGCCGCATCATTCGCGGTGCGACCGAGGCCGGCGCTTCGACCATCACGGCCGCGCAGCGCGGCGGCGACTTCTCCGGCATCCTCGGCCTCCCGCTCTTCCGCGCGACCAACAACACGAGTTGCACGACGCCCGGCACCGGCACTTGCACCAACACGCCGTTGACGGTCACCGACACCGGCGGCAACGTCATACAGGCCCGCGCCGGGATGGTCTTCCGCCCGACGGACGGCCGCGCCTACGTCGGCAACATCATCCCGGCCTCCGACCTGAGCCCGCTCGCGCAGTCGCTTCTCCCGGCCTTCCCGCTCCCGAACTCGGGCGTGGCGTCGTTCACCTCGACGCCCATCAACATCAACCACACGCGGCAGGAGTCGGTTCGCATCGACCATGCGATTAACGACAACCACCGGCTCTTCGGACGCTACACGCACGACCTCAGCCAGACGCAGGAGTCGGGCGGCCTCTTCAACAACATCCTGTTCCCGAACATCTCGACGACCGACACGCGCGTCCCCGGCCACGTCCTCGCCATCTCTTTGACGAGCGTGCTCTCGCCGTCGTTCGTCAACGAGGCGACCTACAACTTCTCCGGCAACCTCATCGGCTCTGAGCTGACGGGGCGCGGCCGACGCTCCGACTACCCCGGCAGCGAGGCCATCCCCGAGAACTTCCCCGAGAACAACAACGACGCCATCCCGGAACTCAACTTCACGGGCAACAACATCGCCTCGCGCTTGGCCTCGCTTCAGGGCTTCAACATCAAGTACACCAACCACGTCTTCCGCGACGTGGCGACGTGGACGCGCGGCAGCCACACCTTCAAGTTCGGCGGCGAAATCTCGTTCGAGGCCAAGGACGAGAACGCCAACAACCTGACGGGCGGGAGCTTCACCTTCGACTCGGTGACGACGCGCGGCACTTCGGGCGGCGTCGCGCTCACGCAGACCGGCTCGGCCATCGCCTCGTTCCTCTTAGGGCGCGCGGCCGGCACGAACCCGTACCTCGAAGACCAGATTGACGTGACCGTCAACCTGCGCTTCGGCCGCCGCGAGCTCTTCGCGCAGGACACGTGGAAGATTCGCCCGAACCTGACGCTCGACTACGGGGTGCGCTGGCAGTACTTCGTCCCCGTCACGGACAAGAACAACATCCTGACGTCGTTCGACCCGACGCTCTACAGCCCCGCGGCCGTGCCCACCTGCACGACGCCGGCCTGCACGGCCTTGGTGCGCGGCACGGGCAACGAGCTCAACGGCATCGCCGTCGCGGGCAGCACCTCGCGCTTCGGCGACTCGATCTACCCGTCGGACAAAAACAACTTCAGCCCGCGCGTCGGTCTGGCGTGGGACCCGTTCTCGGACGGCAACACCATCATCCGCGCCGGCTACGGCTTCTACTACGACCAGCCGCTCGTCGGCATCTTCGAGCAGAACGCCTTCGTCAACCCGCCCTACAACAACCGCGCGGTCTTCACGGGCGCGGGCGTGACGCTCGCCACCCCGACGGGCGGCGCGCTCGGCTCGATTCCGATTCGCAACCTGATCGCCAACGCGCCCGACTTCGAGACGCCCGAGATTCAGCAGTGGTCGGTCGGCATCCAGCGCGAGCTGTTCCGCAACGCCGTCATCGACGTCTCCTACGTCGGCACGAAGGGCGACAAGCTCATCCGCCAGCGCAACATCAACCTGCCGCTTCCGTCCGCGGCGCTCGCCGCCGGCGGCACGACCGTGGGCGGAAACCGTAACACCGTCCGCCCGTTCATCGGCTACGGCACGATTAACTACCGCGAGACGAGCGCCATCTCGCGTTACCACGGCCTGCTCTCGGCGTTCAACTATCGCTTCGGCAACGGCTTCACCGTCACGACCGCCTACACGTGGAGCAAGACTTTGACCGACGCCACGAACGACCGCGACGGCATCGACGACCCGCAGAACCCGTTCGACATCCGGCCCAACGAGTACGCCTTGGCGCGCACCGACCGCCCGCACGTCTTCAGCGCGAGCTACGTCTACGAGATTCCTTTCTTCTCGAACGACCCCTCGACGGCGAAGCGACTGCTCCTCGGCGGCTGGCAAATCTCCGGCATCACCACCATCGCGTCGGGGCAGCCGTTCCCGCGCGTGCTGGCCGCCACCAACAACGAGACGCGCGGCGGGCGCGCCGAACTCGTCGGCGACCCGCTCGGCGGTGTGACGGGGACGAACGACCCGTCGGGTCTTCCGTTCTTCTTTAACCCTGCGGCCTTCGCGCTCCCGGCCGACGGCACGTTCGGCGACTCGGCGCGCGCCTTCGGCCGCCGCCCCGGACAGAACCAGACGAACCTCTCGGCGATTAAGAACTTCTACTTCAACCGGGACAAGGACGTGTACCTCCAGTTCCGCGCCGAGGGCTTCAACATCTTCAACCACACGCAGTTCTTGATGAACGACACCAACAGCTTCAGTCTGAGCGTCCCCGGTTCGCTCGGCCGCCCGACCTCGACGCGCCTGCCGCGCGAGTTCCAGTTCGGCCTGAAGCTCTACTTCTAAACCCGACCGTCAACAAACGTATGCCCGCGCGCCCTTCGACGAGGACGCGCGGGCATACGCCCGTCAGAGGCTTCCATCGATTCGAGAGTTGAACGAGCAGGTATGACGACCGTCGACTCGAACTCACTGCTTCTGCGCGGCGCGCGCGTCGTGCTCCCGCACGGCACGGCGGAACGCGCCAACGTCCTCGTCCGCGACGGCTTGATTGCACGCATCGACGAAGGCGCGTCGCCGCCCGAACACGACGCGGCGCGCGTCGTCGAGCTA
>DASUNL010000593.1:0-5646 GCA_036277175.1 Pyrinomonadaceae bacterium
GCGCGGCAGGCGCACGACGAGGCGGCCGCCGCCGTCCGTCTTGCCGAGGCTCTGCATGGTCTGCGCGCCGCGACGGAGAAAGATTTCCGTGTCGGGCAGGTCGGTCGTAAACGTGACCTCGACGGGCGGCGGCGTCTGGCGCGGGGAGTTGTTCTTCGGCCGCTTGCCCGAAGGCTTCGTCCCCGAGTCGGCTGGCTTCGCCGTCTCGCCTTCCTTCTTATCGACCTCCTCGGCAATCTTCGGCCGGTCGGACTGCGGCTGCGCGAAGACGTGCGCGCCCGTGGCGAGCGAGAGCGAGAGGGCGAGCGCGGCCGAAGTCACGACAGCCGAGACGGTGCGCGCGGCGCTTGCGTGCGAGGCGGGTTGCGATTCGTGTTGCTTCTGCATGGCGAAAGACGCGCGCGGGTTTCGGCGGCCGACGTACGCGCCGCCCGAGCCGCGCGGCTCCTGTTCAATTTCCGCGTCCGTGTGCGGGGTTACAAAGATTCATAAACGTCTAAACGCGCGGCTAATCCTTGCGCCCGAGTCTGCGCGCCGCCGCGTCGGCCATCTCACGCGCGCGCGAGCGGTTGATGGACGTGCCGGCCGGGTCGAGCGCGAGCGCGCGCTCCAAAGCTTCGACGGCCGTCGCCCACTCGCGCATCTGGTGACTCAGCTCGCCGTACTTGTAATGCGCCAGCGCCGACTTCGGGTCTTGCTGCGCGGCCTGACGGTAGGCCCCGGCCGCGCTCATCGGCTGCTTGAGTCCGACGTAAGCGTCGCCGACGCCTAAGAGCACATCCGTCGAGGGAGCTTTGCGCGACAGAGGGAGCAAGGTGTCGAGCGCCTGCTGCCAGCGTCGCAGACGGAGGAGAGTGCGGCCGCGCGCGGCGTCGAGTGAAGGAGAGTCGTAGCCTTGGCTGCGCGCGCGCGCGTAGTAGTCGAGCGCGTCCTTGTCCTTCCCCTGCCGCGCGAGCACGTCGCCCATCCCCTTGTAGGCGATTGCCATGCTCGTGTTGTTGCGGATGGCCTGCTGGTAGGCGCGCCCGGCCTCGCTCAGTTGGTTGGTGGCGAGGTAGGCGTTGCCGAGGCCGTAGTAGGCGAGGGCCGAGCCGGGGGTCGTGAGCGCCGCGTTGTTGAAGGCGACGAGGGCCGAGGCGTGGTCGCCGCGCAGGTGTGCGACTTGGCCCTCGGCGAAGAGCGCCTGCGCGATGTTGAGCGGGTCGAGCGAGTTCTGCGTGTAGGTGGCGGCCGTCTGCTCGCGCGCCAGTTGCCAGTCGGCGAGCGTGACGGAGTCGGTGCGTTTGGGGTCGAGGAAGCGCGCGAAGACGTCGGCCGCGCTCGTCGCGCCGACCCGCGCGCCGTCGGCCGCGCCGCGCCCCGAAAGATCGATGCTGAAGGACGTGCTGCCCGGACGCACGTCAATCTGCTGGCGCACGATGCGCGAGCCGGGCCGACTCGCCGTCACGCTGTGGACGCCGCGCGCGAGGCGCGTCGAGAGGCTTCCGTCGCCGCCCGTCTTGCCGAGCAGTTGCATGGCGCTCGCCGCGTTTAAGTAGATGCTCACGTCGGCCGCGCCCGTGTGGATGGTGACGGGCAGGAGCGGCGCGGGCGCGGGGCGCGGGGCGGCGCGGGCGGAGCGGCGCGACGTCGTCCGGCTGTTGCTTCGCGGCGCGGCCGCGTCCGACTCCCTCGACCCGCCCGAACTCTTCGAGCCGCTTTTCGATTTTGTCTTGCCCTCGCCTTCGACCTCGTCGGCTATCTTCGGCCGCTCCTGCCGCGCCGCGACACTCAAGGCGGACGCGCAGAGAAGCGACAGCGCGAAGAGTAAAAGGAGGACGCGGGCCGCGACGCCGTCGCCGTCGCGTCTTGCGCGCGTGCGTCGGGGGAGCGACGCATGCGAGTTGCGTGTGTGTTGTAGTCTCTCGTTCATATCCGCTCACGTGGAATCAGGAACGAGCCGCTTCGCGCCGGCCCCGCGCGGGCAGTAATACCTCTCGCTTGCTAACGCATACCTCAAATCTTTTCGGCCGACCTACTGCTGCGCCGACGACTCGCCGCCCGTCCGTATGACGACGTAACGGAAGCCTATGCCGGGCTTACTGCTCGTCGGCAGAAGCTCGTCGAAGCGCGAGGTGGCCGAGACGAATTTGCGCTTCTCGACCGCCGACCCGCCCTTGGCAATCTTCATCGTCACGCCGTCTTTCGTGCGCGGGCGTCCCTCCTCGTCGCGCGCGTCGTCGGAAACCCACTCCCAGACGTTGCCGGCCATGTCATACGCGCCCCACGGCGACTTCCCCGCCGGGAAGCTCTTGACGGCGCGGACGCGCCCGTGCGACTCCTCACAGTCGGCGGCGCGGTCGTCCCACTCGTTGCCCCAAGGGTACTTCAAGCCCTCGCGCCCTCGCGCGGCCAACTCCCACTCGGCCTCGGTCGGCAGACGCACCTCCGCGCCCACCTCGCCCGAGAGCCACTTGCAATACTCGACGGCGTCCTCCCACGTCACGCCCGCGACGGGTTCGAGCGCCGCGCCCGGCGGGAAGTCGCCGTCCTTCCAACCGGCCGGCGCTTTGTAGCCGCGCGCCTTGACGAACTCTCGATACTGCTCGTTCGTCACCTCCGTCTCGGCGACGAGAAAAGGTTGAACGAACTCGCGACGCAGGGGCGTGCCCGTCCCCTCGCCGCCGAGCGCCACCTCGCCGCCCGCGACCTGTAGCTCTCCGGCGGGCGCGAGCCGCGCGGGCGCGGTCGGCGTCGGCTCCGGCGTCGGCTCGGTCTGCGTCTGCACGACGGGCGGGGGCGCGGGCTTCGGCGTCTCCGGGTGCGTGCCGAAAAAGTACCAGCCGCCGTAGCCGAGCGCGGTGGCTAAGACGAAGCAGACCGCGCCCGCAATCGACAGCGGCAGCAGACGAGACTCGGCCGTCTTGCCGTTCTTCGGTGAAGTGAGGCGCGGACGCTCAGACATAACCTTCGGTCGTCAGACGGGCCGCCGCCGGCTTTAGTCTCGCGTTCGAGAGAGATGGGCCGGCCGCCGCGTCCCAATGCGCGCGCGCCCGTCCGTGTTTGGCGAACCTTTCGGGGGATGTTTGCTGCCGCCCGATTATAACGGGGGCGGAGCGGGCAGGCAATTTTATTCGTCGCGTGTGCGACGGAGCAGGGCGGCCACCTCGTCGCTCACCTTCTGCTCGCGGCGGCGCGCGGCCACGCGCTCCGACTCGCGCCAGTTCTCTTTGTGCTTCTCGATGACGCGGAACTCTTTGGCCGCCTCGGCCAAGGCGTCAAGCGCCACGTCAAGCTCGCGCTCGGCGCGCGCGACCGCCGCGCGCTGCTCCTCGACCGAGGCCGCGAGCGTCTCTTCCTGCGCGCGCAAGTCCGCGAGGTGCGTGCGGTGCTCGACCATGCGCCGCGCCTCCGCCCCTGTGCGCGCCTCTCCGAACATCGCCTCGCGCGCCTCCCTCTGCCGCGCGCGGCAACGCGCCAACTCGCCCTCGCGCCGCGCAAGCTCGCGCTCGGCCTCCGCGACCTGCTCGCGCCTCTGCGCGACCGTGCGCGCCGCCGCCTGCTTGGCGCGCTCGCGCACGCCCAGAACCGTCTGCAACCTGTACCTGCTCTTAGTCACCCGCGCTCATTATAAACCTTTAAAGCGAGACTTCGAGCCTGATGCGGTAGTCGCGCTGACGTATGTTGCGCCCCTCGCGCTTCGGCGGCCTGACTTCGAGGATTCTGACCCGTCGCCCGCGATAGACGACCTCGGTCGGCTCGGTCGCCGTGTTGAGGCTCACGCGGCGGGTCGCGCCGCCGGGCGACGAGAGTCGCAGCGAGAGGCGGACGTTACCGGCCCACACGCACTCGACGCCCACGGGGCAGCGCGAGTCTTCCGTGACCGACATCAGGCGCACGCTCAACCCAAACGGCCTGAGCGAAACGGTCTGCCCCACCCTGATGTTGAAAGAGCGCGTGCGCCCAATCCTCTCGGAGGCGGGCGGCCCGATTTCTTGCGGGGCACTGCCTTGGTCGCGCGCCGGAGCACGCTTCACGTCGGACACGTGGGCGGGCGCGGCGGCGAGCGTCGTCGTGAGTGCGAGGATGAGCGCGGCCGTTTCGCTCGCGCGGCGGATGTGCTGTAGTCTTGTCATCGTCTGTACTTTACACCCCCGGAGTGAGATGTCGAAGATGCCCGATCTGGTTCACCGTCCGAGACGTTTGCGGCGCACCGAAGGCACGCGCTCGCTCGTGCGCGAGACGCGACTCGCGCCCGACAAACTCGTCCTCCCGCTCTTCGCCTGCGCGGGCGCGAACGTGCGCCGCGAAGTCCCTTCGATGCCCGGCGTACACAACCTCTCGGTGGACGAGATAGCGCGCGAGGCTTCGGCGGCATACGACCTCGGGCTAAAGGCCGTCATCCTCTTCGGGCTGCCCGAGGAGAAGGACGAGACGGCGTCGGGCGCTTATGCCGCGCGCGGCGTCGTGCAGGAGGCCGTGCGCGCCGTCCGCCGCGCCGCGCCCGAGATGGTCGTCATCACCGACACGTGTCTGTGCGAATACACCTCGCACGGGCACTGCGGCGTGGTGCGCGGCGGCGAGGTTTTGAACGACGAGTCGCTTGAGCTGCTCGCCCGCACGGCCGTCTCGCAGGCCGAGGCCGGGGCGGACATCGTCGCGCCGTCGGCGATGATGGACGGGCAGGTCGCGGCCATCCGCGACGCGCTCGACGAGCGAGGCTTCGAGCACGTCGCCGTCATGTCCTACGCCGTGAAGTATGCGTCCAGCTTCTACGGCCCGTTCCGCGAGGCGGCCGGGAGCACGCCCTCGTTCGGCGACCGGCGCGCGTACCAGATGGACGCGGCCAACGCGCGCGAGGCGATGCGCGAGGCCGAGCTCGACTACTCCGAAGGCGCGGACTTTTTGATGGTCAAGCCGGCGACCACCTACCTCGACATCCTGCGTGCCGTGCGCGAGCGTTTCGACCTGCCGCTCGCCGCCTACCACGTCTCGGGCGAGTACGCGATGATTAAGGCGGCGGCCGAGCGCGGCTGGATTGACGAGCGCCGCGTGATGCTCGAAACCCTCACCTCCATCCGCCGCGCCGGGGCCGACATCATCATCACCTACTACGCGCGCGAAGCCGCCAAAGAACTCAAGTGACGGGATAGCTGTCAGCCGTCAGCGTTCAGCTATCAGCTTTGATGGAGCGGGCGAGGGATGACGTCGAATCGCGGCGGCTGCTTACTTCGCGGCGGACGCCGTAAGCTGACGGCTGATAGCTGAGTGCTGAACGCTCCCTCGTCACTCGTCGCTGCTCTTGTTGAGTTTGCGGAAGCCGACGATGGCGCAGACGGCGGCCGCGAGGATGAAGAGGTTGAGGAACGCGCCGACGCCGAAGGCGAGGTCGTTGTTGCGCTGCGCGATGCCGAAGGCGACGAAGAAGAAGTGCAGGTGGTAGGCGACGATGAAGGCGGCCGCGAGCGCGAACCAGCGCACGGACGGGCCGAACTCTCGCGCGCGCCCGAAGCCGAAGACGGCGGCCACCAGCCACGCGACCGCGCCCGCCACGAAGAGCAGCAGGAAGACCTCGTTGAAGTAAGAGGGCGTGCGGAAGACCTGCGCGCTCGTCTGCGCGAGCGCGAGGGCCGTCGGTGTGTGCATCGCGGGTTGCCTCCTGCTGCC
>DASUNL010000594.1:0-26869 GCA_036277175.1 Pyrinomonadaceae bacterium
CGTCGAGATGGTGATGCCGGGAGACAACGTCGCCATGGAGGTGACCCTGATCACGCCGATCGCGATGGAGAAGGGGCTGAGGTTCGCCATCCGCGAGGGCGGGCGTACCGTCGGCGCCGGCACCATCTCCGACATCGTCGAATAGTCGCTGGCTGAACGCTGAACGCTGAGTGCTGAAAGCTTAAAAAAACATGCTGAACGAAAAGATCAGAATCAGGCTGAAGGCTTACGACCACCGCGTGCTCGACCAGAGCACGACGGAGATCGTCGAGACGGCCAAACGCACGGGCGCGCGCGTCGCCGGGCCGATCCCGCTCCCCACTTCCAAAAACAAGTGGACGGTGCTCCGCTCGCCGCACGTCGATAAGAAGTCGCGCGAGCAGTTCGAGATTCGCACGCACAAGCGTCTGATGGACATCCTCGACCCGACGCCGCAGACCGTGGACGCGCTGATGAAGCTCGACCTGCCCGCGGGCGTCGATGTTGAGATTAAGGCGTTCGGCAGACAGTAAAGAAGCTGTCAGCGGTCAGCTATCAGCATTCAGCTTTTGTCTGATGGCGGGCGGTTGAGGCTTCACGGAAAGTGGCTGGTTCGGTCGGCAAGGCGATTTTAGCTGAATGCTGACCGCTGACAGCTTGGAGTTCAAGATGATTAACGGAATCATCGGTAAGAAAGTCGGGATGACGCAAATCTTCGCGGCCGACGGGACGGTCACGCCGGTGACGGTCATTAAGGCGGGCCCCTGCGTCGTCGTGCAGAAGAAGTCGAGCGCGGGGCGCGACGGCTACGACGCCGTGCAGATCGGCCTCGTCGAAGAGCGACCCGTCAAGCTCAAGCGAGTCAACAAGCCGATGCGCGGCCACTTCGAGAAGACGGGCGGCGGCCTTCCGCCGACGCGCGTCCTCAAGGAGTTTCGCGTCGAGGGCGCGACGGATTTGAACGTCGGCGATCAGGTGCTCGTCAGCCAGTTCGCGGACGGCGACCGCATCGAGGTCGTCGGCCGCTCGAAGGGGCGCGGCTTTGCCGGCACCATCAAGCGTCACAAGTTCCACCGCGGCCCCGAGTCGCACGGCTCGATGAACGTCCGCGCGCCCGGCTCCATCGGACAGTCGGCCTATCCTTCGCGCGTCTTCCCCGGCACGCGCTCGTCGGGCCACATGGGCGACGAGCGTGTGACGGTCAGGGGCTTAACCGTGGCGCGCGTCGACGTGGAGAACAACCTGCTGATGGTGCGCGGCGCGGTGCCGGGCGCGAACGGCAGCGTCGTCCTTGTGCGCAAGTCAGTCAGGAAATAGCTGTCGGCGGTCAGCACTCAGCGGTCAGCCGGAACTAAAAGCTGAACGCTGAAAGCTGAATGCTGACGGCTGCGAACGGAGTGAGCAAATGCCTACCGTAAGGGTGCGCAATCTGAAGAACGAAGAGGTCGGCGACTTTGAACTCTCGGACGCCGTCTTCGGCGCGGAGTTGAACGAGCCGCTGATACACGCCGCCGTCAAGGCTTATCTGGCGAACGCGCGGCAGGGCACGGTCGGGACGAAGACGCGCGGCGACGTGTCTGGCTCGGGGCGCAAGCTCTGGAAGCAGAAGGGGACGGGCCGCGCCCGCATCGCCTCGATTCGCTCGCCCTTGTGGAAGGGCGGCGGCAACGTCCACGGCCCGCAGTCGCGCGACTGGTCGCAGCCTCTGCCGAAGAAGATGCGGCGCGGCGCTCTGCGCGCTGCCCTGTCGGAGCGCCTGCGCGAGGGCAACCTCGTCGTCGTCGACGCCTTCTCGCTCGAACAGGCGAAGACCAAGGAGTTCGTCGGCGCGCTCAAGGGCCTCGGCCTCGAAGGCAAGACGCTCATCGTCGACAGGCTTGAGAACGAGCCGCTCGTGCTCGCCTCGCGCAACGTCCGCCGCGCCAAGCTCGTGTCGAGCCGAGGGGTGAACATCTACGACGTGCTCTACCACGAGAAGATAGTGCTCTCGCGCACGGCGGCCGAGGAGTTGGGCCGCGCGCTCGACCCGAAGGCGCAGGGCGGGGCCGAGGAGCGCGACGGCGGCGACGCCGCGTCCGTCGAAGGCACGGGGAAGGAGGCCGCGTAAAAGATGCGTACTGTGTGGGACATCATCAAGTCGCCGGTCATCACGGAGAAGGCACTCGTCCTGAAGGAAGAGTCGCAGGACGCGCGCCAACTTCTGACGTTCCGCGTCGACGTGCGCGCGACGAAGCCGGAAATCAAGTCGGCCGTCGAGAAGATTTTCAACGTGCAGGTTGACGCCGTTCGCACCGTCAACTACGAGGGCAAGAAGGTCAGGCGCGGTCGCTTCGAGGGCCGCCGCCCCTCTTGGAAGAAGGCCTACGTCACGCTCAAGGCGGGCCAAGCCCCGTTCGACTACGGCGAGAATATCTAAGAGCGTTCAGCGTTCAGCTATCAGCATTCAGCTTTTATCTGGTAGCGGGCGGCTGCGGCTCAAACGAAAGGTCAGCGCGGCGAAAGAGTTTTAGCTGAAAGCTGACCGCTGATTGCTGAGAGCTATTGCCATGGGCATCAAGAAACTGACACCGACATCGCCGGCGCGTCGCTACCAGACGTACTTGACGCGCGACGAGCTGACGCCGGGCGCGCGGCCCGAGAAGTCTCTTCTGGAGCCGAAGAAGCGCATCTCGGGGCGCAACAACGACGGGCGCATCACGGTGCGTCGTCGCGGCGGCGGCCACAAACGCTTCTACCGCGTCCTCGACTTCAAGCGCGACAAGGCGGGCGTGCCCGGCCGCGTCACGCAGATTGAGTACGACCCGAATCGCTCGGCCCACATCGCGCTCATCACTTACCTCGACGGCGAGAAGCGTTACATCCTCTCGCCCGTCGGGCTGGAAGTGGGCAAGACCGTGATGAGCGGCCCCGAGGCCGACATCCTTCCGGGGAACGCGCTTCCGATTCGCAACATCCCCTTGGGCACGCAGATTCACAACATCGAGCTGCGCCCCGGAAAAGGGGGGCAGATGGCCCGGAGCGCGGGCGCGTTCGCGCAGCTCGTCGCCAAAGAAGGCGACTACGCGCAGCTCCGCATGCCTTCGGGCGAGGTGCGTCGCGTCCCCGTCGTCTGCATGGCGACGGTCGGTCAGGTCGGAAACGTCGAGCACGAAAACGTCTCTTACGGCAAGGCGGGCCGCACGCGCTGGAAGGGCATACGGCCTCACGTGCGCGGCGTCGCGATGAACCCGGTCGACCACCCGCACGGCGGCGGCGAGGGCAAGACCTCGGGCGGCCGTCATCCGGTGACGCCGTGGGGCCAGCCGACGCGCGGCTACAAGACGCGCAAGAACAAGCGCACGCAGAACATGATCGTGCGCGACCGACGAGTGAAGTAAAAGTTTAGAGGAAGAGCACAGATGGCACGTTCAGTCAAAAAAGGCCCGTTCATTGACCGGTTTCTGGAGCAGGCAATCGAGCGCATCCGTCAGGGCGGCGCGCGTCCCCCGGCGATTAAGACGTGGTCGCGCCGCTCCACCATCACGCCCGACATGGTCGGGATGACCTTCGCCGTCCACAACGGCAAGCGGCACATCCCCGTCTACGTCACGGAGAACATGGTCGGCCACAAGCTCGGCGAGTTCTCCCCGACGCGCACCTTCAAGGGCCACTCGGGCACGAAGGCCGAAAAGTCGGCGAAGCCGGCAAGGTAGGAAAAGCCGTAAATCGCCAACCGTAAATCGTGAATGGACGAGCCGTCCGCTCTTAACGATTTACGATTCACGATTCACGATTTACGAGGTTGAGTCATGGAAGCTAGAGCGAGTGCGAAGTACTTACGCGGGTCGGCGCAGAAGGCGCGGCTCGTCATCGACATGATTCGCGGCAAGCGCGCCGCCGAGGCGTTGGCCATCCTGCGCTTCACGGACAAGCGCGCCGCCGAGGGCATCGAGAAGTGCGTGCGCTCGGCCATCGCCAACGCGACCGAGGCCGCCGAGAAGCAGAACGTCGCCGTCGACCCGGACGACCTGTGGGTCAAGGCCTGCTACGTCGACCAAGGGCCGACAAAGCGTCGCTTCCGCTTCCGCCCCGCCCCGCAGGGCCGAGCCTACCGCGAGCGCAGACACTTCTGCCACGTCACCGTGCTCCTCTCTTCGGAAGAGCGCGAGGACGCGAAGCGTTCGGCGCGCGGGGCGAAGGCGGGCGCGGGTAAAAAGCGCGTGGCGCGCGACGGCGGCGCGGCGAAACCGGAAGGCGGCGTCAAGAAGCGCGCCGCCGCGAAGAAGACTGAGACGACGGCCTCCGAGGCGTCCGTTAACGAATAGCAGAAGACTGAGAGGACATAAGAGTGGGTCAGAAAGTTCATCCCTACGGCTTCCGCCTCGGCTACAACAAGGACTGGCATTCGCACTGGTTCGCGAAGAAGCAGTTCGGCGACTACCTCCTCGAAGACCTGAAGCTCAAGGCCGAGCTGAAGAATCGCTTCGCGGGCGCGGGCGTCTCGCACGTCGACGTGGAGCGCGCCGCCAACCGCATGAAGCTCATCATCTACACCTCGCGCCCCGGCATCATCATCGGGCGCAAAGGTGCGGAGATCGACAAGCTCAAGGCCGACATCGCGTCGCGCACGGGCCGCGAGGTGCTCGTCTCGATTCAGGAGATTCACAAGCCGGAGCTTAACGCGCAGCTTCAGGCCGAGAAGATCGCCGCGCAGCTTGAGAAGCGCATCGCCTTCCGCCGCGCCATCCGCAAGGCCGTCGAGGAGTCGCAACGCTTCGGCGCGGAGGGCATCAAGGTCAAAGTTTCGGGGCGTCTGAACGGCGCTGAGATTGCGCGCTCGGAGTGGCACTTGCAGGGGCGTCTCCCTTTGCACACGCTGCGCGCAGACGTCGACTACGGGCTGGCCGAGGCGAACACGACGTTCGGCGTCATCGGCGTCAAGGTCTGGATTTACCGTGGCGAGATTTTGGACGCCAAGGCGGCCATGGCGCGCGGCACGCAGACCGACCCGATTAACGAGACGCGCGCCGACCGTGGGCGTGCGCGCACGCGACGCGAGCGCGAAGAGGGCGGGCGCGGCGAGCGCGACGGTCGCCGCCGACGCGACGACAGGGGTTAAGAAGCGTCGGAGCTATCAGCTTTCAGCAGTCAGTTTTTGTCTGGTAGCGGCGACGAAGTTTTATACGAACGGTCAGCTTGTCGAAAGTTTTTAAGCTGAAGGCTGACCGCTGATTGCTGACAGCTTTTTAGAGGTGCATTCATCATGTTGATGCCGAAGAAGGTTAAGCACCGGAAGCAGATGAAGGGCCGCATGACGGGCGTCGCCAATCGCGGCTCGGCCATCAGCTTCGGCGAGTACGGTTTGAAGGCTCTTGAGCCGGCGTGGATTACCGACCGCCAGATCGAGGCCGCGCGTATCGCGATGACGCGCCACGTCAAGCGCGGCGGCAAAATCTGGATTCGCATGTTTCCCGATAAGCCGATTACGAAGAAGCCGGCCGAGACGCGCATGGGCAAGGGCAAGGGCGCGCCCGAATACTGGGTGGCGGTCGTCAAGCCGGGCCGCATCCTCTACGAGATTGAGGGCGTGGCCGAGGACGTGGCGCGCGAGGCGATGCGACTCGCCGCGCAGAAGCTCCCCGTCAAGACCAAGTTCGTGACGCGCGCCGAGCAGGAAGGGGGCGCGGTTTAAATCATGGCCGAGAAGAGACTCGACGAAATCAAACGCCTGCGCGAGATGTCTGAAGAAGACCTGCGCGAGGAGGCGGCGCGGCTCAAGGAGTCGCTCTTCCGCCTCAACTTCAAGCTCGCCCTTGGCGAGATGGACGCCGTCAAGGCCGCGCGCCGCAGCAAGAAGACTCTGGCGCGCATCCAGACGCTGATTCAGGAGCGCGCGGCGCAATAAGTAGTAAATCGTAAATCGTGAATCGTAAATAGAAACTGCTAATCACGATTTACGATTCACGATTGACGATTCACGAGGATTGAGATGGCAGAAGAGAATCAGGAGAACAGGCAGGAGTCGGCTCGCACGACCGAAGAGGCCGTGGCCGAGGTGAAGTCGGGCGAGGGGCTGGCGCAGGCTCTCGGGTCGGGCGTCGACGCCCAGCCGGGCGACGCGACGGGCTCGGAAGCCCCGCGTCGCGGACGCCGCGCCGAGAAGGTCGGCGTCGTCGCCTCCGACAAGATGGAGAAGACGGTCGTCGTCAGAGTCGACCGCCTCGTCAAGCACCCGAAGTACCGCCGCTACGTGCGCCGCACGTCGAAGTTCATGGCGCACAACGAGCAGGGCGCGACCGTCGGCGACAAGGTGCGCATCGTCGAGACCCGACCGCTCTCGGCGCGCAAGCGTTGGCGCGTCGTCGAGATCGTGCAGAAGGCGGAGAAATAGCTCTCAGCGTTCAGCGCTCAGCAGTCGGCTCTTTGTCTTAAGCTGAAAGCTGAAAGCTGATTGCTGACAGCTTCGAGGAGTGAGCAAATGGCAATCCAGATGCAGACCTCTCTGGAGGTCGCGGACAATTCGGGCGCGCGCCGGGTCGAGATGATCATGGGCATCGGCGGCTCGACGGGCAGGACGGCGAGCCTCGGCGAGATGATTAAGGTGACGGTCAAAGAGGCTAGCCCCGACGGCGCGGTGAAGAAGGGGACGGTGCACAACGCCGTCATCGTCCGCACGCGCAAGGAGGTGCGCCGCAAGGACGGCACCTACATCCGCTTCGACCAGAACGCGGCCGTGCTCGTCAAGGAAGACAAGACGCCCATCGGGACGCGCGTCTTCGGCCCGGTCGCGCGCGAGCTGCGCGACAAGGACTTTATGAAGATCGTCTCGCTCGCGCCGGAGGTGATTTAAGTGAGCAGCAAGGGAACCAAGCGCAGCCGCATCAAGAAGGGCGATCAGGTCGTCGTCATCGCGGGCCGCGACAAAGAGAAGCGCGGCCGTGTCCTCGACGTCCTGCCCACGAAGGGCCGGATTAAGGTCGAGGGCGTGGCGGTCGTCAAGCGCCACACGCGCCCCGACCCGCGCAAAGGCTCGGGCGGCGGCATCCTCGAAAAAGAGGCTTACATCAGCATCTCGAACGTGCAGTTGATTGACCCGCAGACGGGCAAGCCGACGCGCGTTAAGTACAAGGTCGCCGACGACGGCTCGAAGGCCCGCGTCGCCGCCAAGACCGGCAACACTTTGGACAGGTAAGCGAAGAGAGAACCGGCGGGGAGTTTTACCGCATGCCCGGAAACGCCGCGCTGCCCTCGGGCCGCGAGGTCGAGAGCAACGGCGAGACCCGGACGAAAGATGAGGTAAGTTAAGTCATGGCAGCCAGACTGAGAGAGCGTTACACGAAGGAGATCGCGCCGGCGCTCGCCAAGGAGTTCAGCATCGAGAACCCGATGGCCGTGCCGAAGCTCGAAAAGATCGTCATCAACATGGGCTTGGGCGAGGCCATCGCCGACTCCAAGATCGTCGATAAGGCGGCCGACGAGCTGCGTTCGGTGACGGGGCAGAAGCCCGTCACGACGCGCGCCAAAAAGAGTATCGCGGCCTTCAAGCTGCGGCAGGGGATGCCCATCGGCTCGATGGTCACGCTGCGGGGCGAGCGGATGTACGAGTTCTTAGACCGCTTGGTGTCGATTGCGCTTCCGCGCGTCCGCGACTTTCGCGGCGTCTCGCCCAAGGCGTTCGACGGGCGCGGCAACTACACGCTCGGCATCCGCGACCAGCTCATCTTCCCCGAAATCGATTTCAACAAGGTGGACAAGACGCGCGGCATGAACATCTCGATTGTGACGACCGCGCGCAACGACGAGCAGGCCCGCGCGCTCCTGCGCGCCTTGGGCATGCCCTTTAGACAGCAGTAGAGACGAGGAAACATGGCGAAGAAGTCACTCATCGCGAAGGCGAACCGGAAGCCGAAGTTCTCGGTGCGCTCCTACACGCGCTGCCAGCGTTGCGGACGGCCGCGCGGCTACCTGCGCAAGTTCAAGCTGTGCCGCATCTGCTTCCGCGAGTTGGCGCTGCAAGGGCAAATCCCCGGCGTCGTGAAGTCGAGCTGGTAAAAAAGCGGTCAGCAGTCAGCACTCAGCCGTCAGCTTTTTGAGTGAAGCCGCCGGTTGAATCGCACGAGCCGCGTCGCTCGGTTTGGCTGATTGCTGAAAGCTGAACGCTGATAGCTTTCTTTGGAGTTAAGTAATGACCGACCCTATTGCCGACATGCTGACGCGGATGCGCAACGCGATTGCGGCGAAGCACTCGCGCGTTGACATCCCGGCGTCGAAGCTGAAACTGGAGATTGCCCGCATCCTCAAGGAGGAGGGCTACATCAACAACTTCGTCATCAAGGGCGAAGGCCCGCGCCGCGTGATCCGCATCTTCCTGCGCTACGACGCGCGCGGGACGAGCTCGATCTCGTACCTCCAGCGCGTCTCCACGCCCGGCCGCCGCGTCTACATGGGCGCGACCGAGATTCCGAAGGTCTTGGGCGGCTACGGCATCAACATCGTCTCGACCTCGCGCGGCCTGATGTCGGGCAAGCGCGCCCGCCGCGAGAACGTCGGCGGCGAGGTGCTGGCGGAAATCTATTAAAGTGACGAGTGACGGGTGACGAGCAGGAAGAGCTTGTCTTTTACTCGTCGCCCGCCGCCCGTCTCTCGTCACACGTCACAGAGGTTTAGTTATGTCTCGCATCGGAAAGAAAGTAATCACGGTTCCGCAGGGCGTCACGGTGACGATCCAAGAGCGCGAGCTGGAGGTGAAGGGGCCGAAGGGGACTCTGCGGACGCCGATCCCCGAGGGCATACGTTTCAGCCTCGAAGGCGACCAGCTTCAGGCCGAGCGCGCTTCGGACGACCACGCGGCGAGCCACGGTCTGGCGCGCGCGCTGGCGAATAACGCCATCGTCGGCGTCACCGAAGGGTTCGAGAAGAAGATGGACGTGGTCGGCGTCGGCTACAAGGCCGACATACAGGGCCGCAAAATCGTCTTCTCCCTCGGCTACTCGCACCCGATTGAGTTCCCTCTGCCCGAGGGCGTCGACGCCAAGGGCGAGCGCGTCGCGGCCAAGGGCTCGATTCCGCAGTACCAGTTGACGCTCACGCTTTCGAGCATCGACAAGCAGAAGCTCGGGCAGACGGCCGCCGAGATGCACAACCTGCGCAAGCCCGACCCCTACAAGGGCAAGGGCGTGCGCTACGCCGACGTGCAGTTGAAGCTGAAGCCCGGCAAGACAGGAAAATAAAGTAGCCGTCAGCGTTTCAACGCTCAGCACTCAGCGAAAGACAGAAAGGCTGAAAGCTGAGTGCTGACAGCTTGCGAACGGAGTGAGCAATGGCACAGAAGGACAGAGCGACGGTTCGCAGGGCCGTGCATAAGAGGATTCGGCGGAAGGTCGCGGGGACGCAGGCGCGCCCGCGCCTCGCCATCTACCGCAGCCTCAACCACATCTACGCGCAGATCATCGACGACGAGAGCGGGCGCACCGTCGCCTCTGCTTCGACGACCGAGAAGGACTTGCGCGGGGCGACCGGCGGCAACGTCGAGGCCGCCGTGAGAGTGGGCCGCGCCATCGCCGAGCGCGCCGCCGCCCAAGGCATCACGAGCGTCGTCTTCGACCGCGGGGGCTACCGCTACCACGGGCGCGTCAAGGCTCTGGCCGACGCCGCGCGCGAGGCGGGCCTCAATCGCGAGGAGGCGAGGGCGGAGGCTCCCGCCACGGAAGGCGACGCGGCGGCCGGGGCAGTCAGCGAAGGATAAGCAATGCGACAACCGAAACACAGAATCACATCGCAGGGGCTTGACCTCACCGATCAGGTCATCTCCATCAACCGCGTGACGAAGGTCGTCAAGGGCGGCAAGAACCTCAGTTTCGCGGCGCTCGTCGTCGTCGGCGACGGCGCGGGCCACGTCGGCTTCGGCACGGGCAAGGCGCGCGAAGTGCCGCTCGCCATCAAGAAGGGCATCGAGGCGGCGAAGAAGAACCTAATCCGCGTCCCGCTCATCAAGAACACCCTGCCGCACCCGCTCGTCGGGCGTTACGGCGCGGGGATAGTCCTGATGAAGCCGGCGAGCGAGGGGACGGGCGTCATCGCCGGGGGCGCGGTGCGCGCCATCATGCAGGCCGCCGGAGTCCACGACGTGCGCACCAAAATCCTTGGCTCGACGAACCCGCACAACGTCGTGCGCGCGACCTTCGAGGGGCTTCTCAACATGAAAGACCCGATGGAGCTGGCGCGTCTGCGCGGCAAACAGGTCGAGGAGTTGTAAAATGGCCGAAGAGAAGAACGAAGGGAAAGGCTCGGGCGCGGTCATCCGCATTCAGTACTACCGGAGCGCCATCGCCTTCCCGAAGACGCAGAAAGCTATCGTGCGCAGCGTCGGCCTGACGAAGCTGAATCAGGTCGTCGAGCGCCCCGACACGCCCGCCATGCGCGGCTACGTCGAGAAAGTCCCGCACCTTTTGCGGATTATTGAATAAGCGTTCAGCCTTCAGCGCTCAGCGTTCAGCTAAAAACAAAAAGCTGAACGCTGAATGCTGAAAGCTGACGGCTTGCGAACGGAGTGAGCAATGGCAATCGGTCTTAATAACCTGCACCCGGCTGAAGGCTCGACGCACAAGAAGAAGCGCGTCGGGCGCGGCCCCGGCTCTGGATTAGGCAAGACGGCGGGGCGCGGCAACAAGGGTCAGAAGTCGCGCTCGGGCTACAGCATGAAGGTCGGCTTCGAGGGCGGGCAGATGCCCTTGCAGCGTCGCCTACCGAAGCGCGGCTTCACCAACATCTTCAAGAAGCAGTGGATCGAGGTCACGCTCGCCACTCTTGAGCGCAGCTTCGAGTCGGGCGAGGACGTGACGCCCGAGGTGATGCACGAGCGCGGCGTCATCGCCAAAGGCAAGCGCGACGTGGTCGTGCTCGGCACGGGCGAAATCACGAAGCCGATGCGCGTCTCGGCGCACCGCTTCACCAAGAGCGCGCGCGAGAAGATCGAGTCGGCGGGCGGGACGGTGAGCGTCATCACGCCGCATCACAAGCCGGACGCGCTCGTGCCCGTCGAGCCGCAGTAAGACGGGCGGCCGTCACAGCCGCACGGTTTGACAAAGCGTCATACGAGTCCGCGCTGGGGACGCCGCCGAGAGTTTCCTTGAAACTCCTGCGAGCGTCTTCAGCGTTCTTTGCTAAGAAGCGGTCAGCACTCAGCATTCAGCTTTCAGCTTTTCGAGTTGGGCTGTAAGCTGAACGATTCGAGCCGAGTTGATTGGTTTGGCTGACCGCTGATTGCTGATTGCTGAGAGCTTCTTATGGAAAAGTTTTTCGCCGCCGTCCGCAACATGTTCAGCGTGCCGGATTTGCGCAAGCGAATCCTGTTCACGCTCGGGCTTCTGGCCGTCTACCGCTTCGGCGCGCACGTCACGACGCCGGGCGTCGATCAGGTGCAGTTAGAGCGGGTCTGGGGTCAGGTCGGCAGCACCCTCTTGGGCGTCCTCGACCTCTTCTCCGGCGGAAACTTCCGCACCATCTCGGTCTTCGCGTTGGGCGTCACGCCCTACATCACGGCCTCCATCATCCTCCAACTGATGACGACCGTCTTCCCGCAGCTCAAGAAGTTGCAGGAGGAGGGCGAGGCGGGCCGCCAGAAGATTAACCAGTACACGCGGTATCTAACGGTCGTGCTCGCGTGCTTCCAGACCTTCATCGTCGCGCGCTGGCTGCAAGCCAATCAGGTCATCCCCGACTCGCCGTTCCTCTTCGACCGCTACGTCTTGATGACGGTTTTGACGCTGACTACGGGGACGATTTTCGTGATGTGGCTCGGCGAGCAGATTACTGAGCGCGGCATCGGCAACGGCATCTCGCTCCTCATCTTCGCGGGCATCATCATCGGCCTGCCGTCGGGCGTCGGGCAGGTCTTCGAGCGCGTGCGCGGGGGCGACACGTTCGCCACCATCGGCGTCATCGCGCTCGTCGTCGTCTTAGTCGCGCTCATCGCCTTCGTCGTCTTCGTCGAGTCGGGGCGGCGCAAAATCCCGATCAGCTACGCGAAGCGCCACGTCGGCCGACAGCTCGTCGGCGGGCAGCAGACGAGCATGCCCCTGAAGGTCAACATGGGCGGCGTCATCCCGGTCATCTTCGCGTCGTCGGTTTTGGCGATTCCGCAGACTATCTTGCAGTTCATCCAGTACGACCCGAACGCGCCGCAGTCGTGGCAGTTTAAGGTGCACAGCTTCTTCGCGCAGTTCCACGGCGGCGACCCGTACTACGAGCTGTTCTTCATCTCGCTGATCGTCATCTTCACCTTCTTCTACATCACGATCATCTTCAACGTCGAAGAGGTGGCCGACAACCTGCGCAAGCACGGCGGGTTCATCCCCGGCATCCGGCCCGGACGTAACACGGCCGAGTTTCTGAACACCATCCTGACGCGGCTGACGACCGTCGGCGCGATTTACCTCGCGCTCGTCGCGCTCGTCCCGCAGATCATGTTGAGCGGCTTCCGCGTCGGTCGCCTGCCGTTCATCGGCCCGGCGCTCGACACGTTCTTCACGACGACGCCGGGCCTCGGCTGGATTCCGACCGGCATGGGCTACCAGTTCTTTTTCGGCGGCACGTCGCTGCTGATTCTCGTGGGCGTGGCGATGGACACCGTCGCGCAGGTCGAGGCGCAGCTCGTGATGCGCAACTACGAAGGCTTCTTCGGGCCGGGCAGCCGCCTGCGCGGCCGCAGAGGGTAAAAGCCGTCAATCGTCAATCGTAAATCGTTAATAGAAAGAATGCTTCTTCAATTGACGATTGACGATTGACGATTCACGGCCTTGAGAGTATGTCGAAGATCGTCGTCCTGATGGGAGCGCCGGGGGCGGGCAAGGGGACGCAGGCGCGTCTCGTGCGCGAGCGTCTGGGGCTGCCGCAGATTTCGACGGGCGACATCTTCCGCGCGATGAAGGAGGCCGAGACGCCGCTCGCCGAGGAGGTGCGCGCCATACTCGCCTCGGGCCGACTCGTACCCGACGAGGTGACGGCGCGCGTCGTCCGCGAGCGCACGGCGCAAGCGGACTGCCGCGAGGGTTACGTCCTCGACGGCTTCCCGCGCACGGCCGCGCAGGCCGAGACGCTGGAGACGCTCGCGCGCGAGCAGGGTCACGAAATCGTCGCCGTCGTCGTCGACGTCCCCGTGGAGATTCTTGAGAAGCGCATGACGGGACGGCGCAACTGCCCCGTCTGCGGCGAGATTTACAACGTCTACTTCAAGCCGCCGCGCGTCGAAGGCTTCTGCGACCTCCACCCGGAGGCGCGGCTCAACCAGCGCGCCGACGATAACGAGGAGACGATTCGCACGCGCCTCGCGACCTACGAGCGCGAGACGCAGCCGCTCTTCGACTACTACGAGCGCACGGGCCGCCTGCGCCGCGTCGAAGGCACGCGCGACCCCGAAGCGATTTACCGCGACGTTGAAAAGATAGTGACGAGTGACTAGTGATGAGCTGTTTGCTCGTCACTCGTCTTCAACTCGTCACTCGTCACTCGTCACTCGGCACTGCTTTATGATTATCGGGAAGTCCAGAAAAGAGATTGAGAAGATGCGGGCCGCCGGGCGACTCGTCGCGCAGGTGCGCGAGGAGCTCAGGCGGATGGTCGCGCCCGGCGTCACGACGCTCGAACTCGACCGCGCGGCCGAGCGGATGATTCTCGACGCCGGCGCGCTCCCGA
This sequence comes from Pyrinomonadaceae bacterium, assembly GCA_036277175.1. Classification (GTDB taxonomy): domain Bacteria; phylum Acidobacteriota; class Blastocatellia; order Pyrinomonadales; family Pyrinomonadaceae; genus DASQDT01. The sequence continues at coordinate 13,651 of DASUNL010000594.1, forward strand.
CCTTCAAGGGCTATAACGGCTTTCCCTACTCTATCTGCGCCTCCGTCAACGAGCAGGTCGTCCACGGCTTCCCCTCGACCTACGTGCTCAAAGAGGGCGACATCTTCTCGCTCGACTGCGGCGTGACGCTCGCCGGTTACGTCGGCGACACGGCGACGACCATCCCCGTCGGCCGCGTCGTGGAAGACCGCCTCCGCCTCATCCGCGTCGCCGAGGAGTGCTTGGAGCGCGCCATCGAGCAGTGCTGGCCGGGCAGACACTTGGGCGACATCGGACACGCCGTGCAGTCGCACGCCGAGGCGCACGGCTACACGGTCGTGCGCGACTACGTCGGCCACGGCATCGGCCGGCGGATGCACGAAGACCCGCAGATACCCAACTACGGCAAGCCCGGCAAGGGCGTCCCCGTGCGCGCCGGCTACGTCTTCGCCATCGAGCCGATGATTAACATGGGCGCGCACCACACGCGGACGCTCTCCGACGGCTGGACGGTCGTGACGGCCGACGGGCAGCCCTCCGCCCACGTCGAGCACACCATCGCGATTACGGAGGAGGGGCCGGAGGTGCTGACGAAGGTCGCGGAAGGGGTCTCGGAGCCGGCCGTAACGGCCGGTGCATGAAAAGTTTACGGGTCGGCGTCCCGCGCCTTGGACGGGAGCGCCGCATATGGTATCATTCGCAGTTTGCCAGCCGCGTCAAGGGTTTCACCGTGAGCTTTATGGGTGAGATGGTATGGCGAAGGAAGATGCCATTGAGGTGATGGCGAAAGTCCTTGAGACGCTGCCGAACGCGCTGTTCAAGGTCGAGCTGGAGGACAGCAGGCATCAGGTGCTCGCGCACGTCTCGGGCAAGATGCGTAAGAACTTCATACGCATCCTCCCCGGCGACCGGGTCATGGTCGAGCTTTCGCCCTACGACCTCAATCGCGGGCGCATCACGTACCGCTACAAGTAGCGCGGGCGACGAACCAGAGAGAGTCGAGGTGGACGGGCGATGAAGGTCAGGGCTTCAGTCAAGAAGATGTGCGACAACTGCAAGATCATTCACCGCAAAGGTGTGGTCAGGGTGATCTGCACGAACCCGAAGCACAAGCAGCGTCAGGGGTAGGCAATTTTTATTCTCGGAGAACTGTAACAATGGCTCGTGTAGTCGGCGTCGATCTTCCCGTCAACAAGCGCGTGGAGATTGGCCTCACGTACATTTACGGCATCGGGCGCTCGCGCGCCAACACCATCCTCGGCGAGGCGCAGGTCGCGCCCGACACGCGCGTCCGCGACCTCGACGAGGGTCAGCTCAACCGCATCCGCTCGGTCATCGAGGGGCAGGGCGAGGTCGAGGGCGACCTGCGCAAGCGCGTCCAGATGGACATCAAGCGTCTGATGGACATCGGCTGCTACCGTGGCCTGCGCCACCGACGCGGCCTCCCCGTCCGTGGGCAGCGCACGCACACCAACGCGCGCACGCGCAAAGGCCCGCGCCGCGCCACGGTCGCCAAGAAGAAGGCTCCGGGCAAGAAGTAACTAAGCGCATTCAGCGCTCAGCTATCAGCATTCAGCGTTTTGTTTGGTAGCGGCGGCTGAAAGGGTTTTTAAAGAGTGCAGTCGGCGAGGGCTTTAGTTTTTAAGCTGAGTGCTGACCGCTGATAGCTGACAGCTAAGGAATCATGGCAAAAGCGACAGCAGCAGGCGGGAAGAAAAAAGTCTTCCGCAAGAAAGAGAAGAAGAACATCCCCGTCGGGATCGTTCACATCGCGGCGTCTTTTAACAACACGCTGATCTCCATCACCGACACCGAGGGCAACCTCTTGGCGCAGTCCTCTGCGGGCGCGCGCGGCTTCCGCGGCTCGCGCAAAGGGACGCCGTTCGCCGCGCAGCAGGCCGCCTACGAGGCCGCGCAGAAGGCGAAGGAGGCCGGGATGCAGCAGTGCGAGGTGCGGGTCAAGGGGCCGGGCGGCGGACGCGAGTCGGCCATCCGCGCCATCCACAACGCGGGCATCCGCGTGACCTCGATCCGCGACACGACGCCCATCCCCCACAACGGCTGCCGCCCGCCGAAGCGGCGTAGAGTTTAAGAGAGCTGTCAGCAATCAGCTCTCAGCCGTCAGCTTACGAATAGTTCTTAAGCTGAGTGCTGAAAGCTGATTGCTGAGTGCTTATGTATGACCTAAAGGACGAAGGGTCGCGCGCACGAGCGGCGCGCGGTCTGTAAACTTTTCCGTCTTGGACTGTTTGAGACTGGAGGCAGGATTTAATGGCTAGGTATCGTGGAGCGGTGTGCCGTCTGTGCCGCCGCGAAGGTGGAAAACTTTTCCTCAAGGGCGACCGCTGCTACAAGCCGTCGTGCCCGATTGAGAAGCGCGGCACGCAGCCGCCCGGACAGCACGGCAACGCACTTCGGCGCGGCAAGGCGCTCGTCGGCTACGGCCAGCAGTTGCGCGAGAAGCAGAAGGTCAAGCGCATCTACTTCGTCCTCGAAGGGCAGTTCCGCAACTACTTCGAGAAGGCGGCCCGCATGAAGGGCATCACGGGCGAGAACCTTTTGGCCCTCCTTGAGCGCCGCCTTGATAACGCCGTCTACCGCGCCGGCTTCGCCACGTCGCGCCGTCAGGCGCGCCAGCTCGTCAACCACGGCCACATCGAGGTCAACGGGCGCAAGGTCGACATCCCTAGTTTTCAGGTCAAGCCGGGCGACACCGTCGGCGTCAAGGAGGCGAGCCGCCGCAACGCGCACGTCGAGGGCGCGTGGCAGACCGCCGGAGGTCGCGGACGCCCGTCGTGGATCGCGCCCGCCGACGGCGGCGAGATGAGCGCGCGAGTGGTCGCCGCGCCGACGCGCGAAGACATCGACCGCTCGATCAACGAGCAGCTCATCGTCGAGCTTTACAGCAAGTAGTACCGAGCCGCCGCCGCGCGCTCTCGTGCGCCGCCGTCACTTCGAGTTGACGCGGCCGGGCGCGCGGCCTCGGACGTTTGTGCTTTTCAGCCACCGGAGAGTCTTTAAGAACATGGCAATGGATCAACACAACCTCTGGACGGGTTTTCAGATGCCCCGCCGCCTCGCCGTCGAGGGCGAGACTTTGACCGAACGCTACGGCCGCTTTTCCGCCCAGCCGTTCGAGCGCGGCTTCGGGACGACCATCGGCAACTCTCTGCGCCGCGCGCTGCTCTCCTCGATTGAGGGCGCGGCGATTACGGCCGTTAAGATCGAGGGCGTCGAGCACGAATTCTCCTCGATTCGCGGCGTGGTCGAGGACGCGACCGACGTCATCCTCAACCTCAAACAGGTTCCCTTCAAGCTCCACGGGACGGAGCCGAAGACCCTGACGATAACGAAAGAGGGCGCGGGCGAAGTCACCTCGGCCGACATCGAGGCCGACGCCGACGTCGAAATCCTCGACCGCGAGGTCTACATCGCGACGGTCAGCGAGGGCGGAAGCCTTCACGTCGAGATGCGACTCAAGCGCGGGCGCGGCTACGTCCCCGCCGAGCGCAACTTCGACGAGGACTTGTCTTTGGGCTACATCCCCGTCGATTCCGTCCACACGCCCGTCAAGAAGGTCAACTACACGGTCGAGGCCGCGCGCCTCGGGCAGAACACGGAGTTCGACAAGCTGACGATTGAAGTCTGGACGGACGGCTCGGTGAAGCCCGACGACGCGATAGGACTCGCCGCCAAGCTCATCAAAGATCACATGTCCATCTTCATCAACTTCGAGGAGGACACGGACGACTACGCCTACGCGGGAATCGAGCGGCCGCCGCTCCCGCGCAACGACGTGCTCGACCGCTCGGTCGATGAGTTGGAACTCTCGGTGCGCTCCTACAACTGCCTGAAGAACGCCAACATCCGCTCGATTCGCGACCTCGTGCAGCGCTCGGAGCGCGAGATGCTGGCGACCAAGAACTTCGGCAAGAAGTCCTTGAACGAGATTAAGGACATCCTGCACGGGATGGGCCTCGACTTCGGCATGGAGTTCGACGAGCAGGGCAACCCGATTCCGGGCACGGGCAGCAGCGGCGGCGACTACGACCCGAGCGAATACGCCGACGAGGACGACGAATAGAAAAGCTGTCAGCGTTCAGCAATCAGCTTTCAGCTTTGTCTCTGTTGCGGGTTGAAAGATGAATTGAAAGCTCTCAAACTCTGGTCTGAGTTTTAGCTGATAGCTGACCGCTGATTGCCGAACGCTTCAGAAGGTTTTGTCATGCGACACTTAAGAGCACACCGCAAACTCGGGCGGACGACCGAGCATCGGATGTCGATGCTTCGCAACCTCGCCACCTCGCTCATCAACGCGCGCGACGAGCGCATCATCACGACGCTGCCGAAGGCCAAGGAACTGCGCCCCTTCGTCGAGCGCGTCATCACGCTCTCGCGCAAGGCCGCCAACCTCGAAGGCGACGACGCGCCCGCGCGCGCCGTCCACCTCCGCCGTCAGGCTTCCGGCTTCTTCCACGCCGGCAACAGCCGTCGCAACGAGGGCGTCGGTCGCGGTCGCAAGCAGGCGGAGATACCGCGCACGGCCGGCGTCGCCGCGCTCAAGCGCCTGTTCAACGAACTCGGCGAACGCTTCAAGGATCGTCCGGGCGGCTACACGCGCATCATCAAGCTGGGCCGGCGCGACGGCGACAACGCCGAGCTCGCCATCATCGAGCTGGTCGACAACGCGCGCGAGCGCGGCGCGACGGACGCCAAGCGCGCGAAGACGACGGCCGCCGGCAAGAAGAAGTCCGCGAAGCCTTCGGAGACGAAGGAGGCCGAGGGCGGCCGAAAAGGTGGGCGCAACGCCAAGTCGGAGGAGAAGCAGGCGGCCGCGAAGGGCGGCGACAAGGATTCCGACAAGGCGGGCAAGGGCGGGCGTCGCTCGAAGAAGACCGAGTCGACGGCCGCCGAGAAAGATACCAAGTAGTCCGTAGGGCGGGGACGACAACAGGCGGGCGGCGCTCGGCCGAAGTCGGTTCGTCGAGCGATAAGCGCCCTCTTCAATTGCGGAGACCGCGAAGCCCCATCCAAACGCTCTTCTCGGCGGGCGGCTCTGGGGCTTTCCCCTTTTGACGGACGTTCGGAGGCTGCGAAAAACGCATGAGCGAAAACGATCAGTCACAAGCGTCGGCGCGCGAGCCGGAACACGACGAGCGGCGCGACGAGGGGTCGAGACCGCTACAGCAGGGCGAGCGCGCTTCGGGCGGAAGACCGCAGCGCGGCGGCGAGCGGCGTCCCGGCGGTGGGGGCGGCGGCGGCGGTCGCGGACGCGGACGTCACGGCCAGCAGCAACAGTCGCCGCAACACGGGCGGCGTCCCGAGCCTTCGCTCAACATGGACGAGCTGCGCGAGCTTGCCGACCTCTTCAGCGCGCACGGGCTGACCGACTTCGAGTTTGAGAACGAGGAGATTCGCGTGCGCCTGAGCCGCAACGCCGCGCCGCAAGGTGGCGGTGCGACGACCGCGCCGCACGGTCAAGCGACGGCGATTCCGACGCCGACGACGCCGCCCGCGCCCCACGCGCCGACGCATCCGGCCACGCCCTCGAACGCGACCTTGCCGGAGACTACGGGCGCGGCCTCCCCTTCGTCTTCGGCCGCGCCGGTCGAGGAGAAGGCCGAAGACCTCCACATCATCACTTCGCCCATCGTCGGCACGTTCTACCGCGCCTCTTCGCCGACGACCGAGCCGTTCGTCCGCGCCGGCAGCCACGTCGAGCAGGACACGGTTGTCTGCATCATCGAGGCGATGAAGCTGATGAACGAGATACAGGCCGAGACCTCGGGCACGGTCGAGAAGATTTACGTCGAGAACGGCCAGCCGGTCGAGTACGGCCAGCCGCTCTTCGGGATTAAAAGGCAGTGACGACTGACGAGTGACGGGTGACGAGCAAACAGCTTCTCGCTCGTCTCCGACTCGTCACTCGTCACTCGTCACTTGTCACTGCTTTTAAATGAGAAGGTTCCGCAAAATCCTAATCGCCAACCGGGGCGAGATCGCGTGCCGCATCATCTGGACGTGTAAGGAGATGGGCATCCGAACGGTCGCCGTCCACTCGACGGCCGACCGCGACTCGCTCCACGTCCGTTTCGCGGACGAGGCGATTTGCATCGGCGGCCCGACCTCCGCGCAGAGCTACCTCAACATCCCCTCGGTCATCTCGGCCGCCGAGATTACGAACGTCGACGCCATCCATCCCGGCTACGGCTTCCTCGCCGAGTCGGCCCACTTCGCCGAAATCTGCGAGGCGTGCAACATCAAGTTTATCGGCCCGCGCCCGTCGGTGATTCGACTGATGGGCGACAAGGTCGAGGCGCGGCGCATGATGAAGGGCGCGGGACTCCCAATCCTTCCGGGCAGCCCCGAGCCTCTGACGAGCGAGGACGAGGCCCTTCAAATCGCGCGCGAGGTCGGCTTCCCCATCATCATCAAGGCTTCGGCCGGCGGCGGCGGGCGCGGCATGCGCGTCGTCCGCACCGAGGAGGAACTCGGCCCGGCGATGCGGACGGCCTCGACCGAGGCGGCCGCCGCCTTTAAGAACGGCGACGTCTATATCGAGAAGTTCATCGAGCGCCCGCGCCACGTCGAGATACAGGTGCTCGCCGACGAGCACGGCAACTGCATCCACTTGGGCGAGCGCGACTGCTCGATTCAGCGACGCCACCAGAAGCTCATTGAAGAGTCGCCGTCGCCGGTCTTAACGCCCGAGCTTCGCGAGCGGATGGGCGCGGCGGCCGTCGATGCGTGCAAGAAGTTCGGCTACTCGTCGGCTGGGACGATTGAGTTTCTCCTCGACGAAGACGGCCAGTTCTACTTCATGGAGATGAACACGCGCATACAGGTCGAGCACCCCGTGACCGAGATGGTCACGCTCCTCGACATCGTGCGCAACCAGATACGCATCGCCGAGGGCGAGGAGCTGGGCTACGCGCAGGAAGACATCGAGATTCGCGGCCACTCAATCGAGTGCCGCATCAACGCCGAGAACCCCGAGACGTTCGCGCCCTCGCCCGGACTCATCACGACCTGCAACACGCCGGGCGGCCCCGGTGTGCGCGTCGACACGGCGGCCTACGCGGGCTACTACGTCCCGCCCTTCTACGACTCGCTGATTGCGAAGCTCATCGTCCACGCGCGCACGCGCGAGTTGGCGATTGCGCGGATGCGGCGGGCGCTCGAAGTGATGGTCATCGAGGGCGTGAAGACGACCATCCCGCTCCATCAGGCCATCATGGAGGACTCGCACTTCCGCGCGGGCGAGTACTCGACGAAGTTCATGGAGCAGTTCTTCGAGCGGCGCGAAGGTCAGCCGCAGACCGTGGGGCAGGCGGGCGACTGACGAGGCGCGCGTGCGTTTGACGCGCGCCGTTATCGTCCTTATAATAAACGACTTTTCCGCGGCTGGTTTCGACGGCCGAGGGCTTTTGGGACGGGAGAGTAGAGACTATGGCTTACGCAATCATCCGGACGGGCGGCAAGCAGTTCCGCGTCGAAGAGGGCGGGCAGGTGCGCGTCCCCTCCATCGACAAGGAGGCCGGCGAGACGTTGGAGCTTGAGGCTCTGGTCGTCGGAGGCGGCGAGGGCGGCGTCCGCGCCGGGAGTCCCGCCGTTGACGGCGCGCGCGTGCAGGCGACGGTCGTCGAGCACGGTCGCGGCGACAAGATCATCGTCTTCAAGAAGAAGCGCCGCAAGCAGTACAAGCGCAGGCAGGGCCACCGTCAGGGCTACACGACGCTGAAGATTGACTCGATTGGGTAGCGGCGAGTCGGGAGTTTCATCATGGCACACAAAAAAGGTGTAGGCAGTTCGCGCAACGGACGCGACTCGCATTCGCAGCGTCTGGGCTTGAAGAAGTTCGGCGGCGAGAACGTCTTGGGCGGCAACATCCTCGCGCGGCAGCGCGGGACGAAGTGGAAGCCGGGCAAGAACGTCGGGCGCGGCAAGGACGACACGCTGTTCGCTTTAATCGACGGCGTCGTCAAGTTCGAGGACAAGGGGCGGCGCGGCAAGTTCATCAGCGTCTACCCGGCGGAGGCGGCCAGCCTAGCAGCGCCCGCGCCGGAGGCGACACCGCCGGCGGCCACCGCGTAATTTTGAGAGCTTCGACGCCTCCATTCGTGACGCCCCCGCCGAGTGTTTTCACTTGAGGCGAGGGCGTCATTCTCTTTTTGAGCAGTCGGCTGAACGCTTTGTTTATTGACCAAGTCAGGATTCGCGTGCGCGGCGGCGGCGGCGGTAACGGCGTGACGGCCTTCCGCCGCGAGAAGTTCGTGCCGCGCGGCGGGCCTTCGGGCGGCGACGGCGGGCGCGGCGGAGACGTGTGGCTCGTCGCCGACTCTTCGCTCAACACGCTCCTCCACCTGCGCTACAACCCGGAGCACACGGCCGGGCGCGGCCGCCACGGCGAAGGCTCGAACCGTTCGGGCCGAGAGGGCGAGGACGTCATAGTGCGCGTCCCCGTCGGCACGCAGGTCTTCGACATGGAGACGGGCGACCTCTACTGCGACTTGGCCGAGGACGGGCAGCGTTGGATGGCCGCGAAAGGCGGGCGCGGCGGCTTCGGCAACGCGCACTTCGCGACCTCGACCAATCGCGCGCCGCGCTACCATCAGGAAGGAAGCCCCGGCGAAGAGCGAGAGCTTCAACTCGAACTGAAACTTTTGGCCGACGTGGCGCTCGTCGGCTTCCCGAACGCGGGCAAGTCGACGCTCATCTCGACGGTCTCGGCCGCGAAGCCGAAGGTCGCCGACTACCCGTTCACGACTTTGGAGCCGCACCTCGGCGTCGTCGACCTCGGCGACTTTAAGACGTTCGTCGTCGCCGACATCCCCGGCCTCATCGAGGGCGCGCACGAGGGCGCGGGGCTAGGCGACCGCTTCCTGCGCCACGTCGAGCGGACGAAGCTTCTGCTTCACTTGGTTGACGTCTCCTCGATTTCGGGGCGCGACACGGTCGAGGATTACGAGACCATCAACCGTGAGCTTCGCGCCTACGACGAGCAACTCGCGGAGCGGCCGCAAATCGTCGTCGCGACGAAGCTCGACGCGCTCGACGAGCCGGAGCGACTCGAAGCCCTGCGCGAGCGAGCCGCGCGCGACGGGCGCGAGTTTCACGCCATCTCGGCGGCGACGCGGAAGGGCGTCCGCGAGCTTGTCGCGGCCGTGGGCCACAGGCTCGATGAGTTGAAAAGGGATGCGGGCCGCCGCGTCGAGACGTTGGATGACGCGGCGCGGGCGGCGAGTTAGGGCGGCCCTGTGCGTTTATGGGAGAGAAGCCGGCAAGAAGCGTCGCACTCTACGGCGGAAGCTTCGACCCCGTCCACGAAGGGCATTTGAGCGTGGCGCGAAAGCTCTCGGAGCTGTTCGCGCTCGACGAAGTTCTTTTCATCCCGGCCCACGTCGCGCCGCACAAGCGAGGCCGAAGAGTGACGGCCGCGCTCCACCGCCACGCGATGCTCGCGCTCGCGACGCAAACGGAGCCGCGCTTCCGCGTCTCGACCGTCGAACTCGACGCGCCGGAGCGGCCCTACACGGTCGAGACGCTCGCGCGCTTCGTCGAGACGCGCGGGCGCGCGGCGCGACTCTTCTTCGTGATGGGCGCGGACTCTTGGGCGGAGATAAAGACTTGGCGCGAGTGGGAGCGCGTGCTCTCTTTGACGGATCACATCGTCGTCACGCGGCCCGGCTACGAGTTGACGACCGCGCACGTCACGGACGAAGTGCGCGCCCGTGTGGTTGACGTGCGAGGGGCGGACGCGGAGCGCGTCGGCCGCGAACTCGAAGGCGAGGGCGCGAAGATATTTTTGAGCGACGCGGTCGAGCTGGACATCTCGGCAACAGGAATTCGGCGGCTCGTCGAAGAGTCGGGCGCGGGCGCGCAGCTCGCGCGACTCGTCCCGGCCGCAGTCGCCGACTACATACGCAAATACGAACTTTACAGGGGAGTGCATGAAAGAGAACTCACCGATGACGGGGACGAAGAAGAGGGCGGGCGCGAAGAGGCGCGCGGCTGAAGGTGCGGAGGCCGAGGCCGAGAGCGCGGCGACTGAGCAGTCCGAGCCGGAAGGTCTCGACGAGCGCATGTTGGCGGCGCTCGAAGCGGCGTCCGACAAGAAGGCGCTCGACCCCGTGGCGCTCGACCTGCGCGCCATCGCGAGCTTCACGGACTTCTTCCTCATCACGAGCGCGACGAACGTCCGACAGGTGCAGGCCATCGCCGACGAGGTGGTCGAGCGTTTGAAGAAGATGGGGACGCGGCCGGCGCGCGTCGAGGGGTATGCGTCGGCCGAGTGGGTGCTCGTCGATTACGGCGACTTCGTCGTCCACGTCTTCGAGGAGAAGGCGCGTCGCTTCTACGACCTCGAACGCCTGTGGCGCGACGCCGAGCGCGTCGTGCTGCCGCCGGAGATTACGGGCGGCGAGAGCGTGGGCGCGCGCGGCGAGTCGGGAGCGTCCGATGGTTCTTTGAGAGAGGAACGTTGAGCGAGATAGTCGCCGAGTCCGGAGCGATGCGCGAGGCCGTGCGGCTCGCCGAGCGCGTGGCCGCGACGGACGCCAACGTGCTCGTCACGGGCGAGTCGGGGGCGGGCAAGGACGCTCTGGCGCGGCTCATCCACGCGCGCTCGCCGCGCGCGGCGCGCGAGTTGGTCAGGATTGATTGCGCGTCTCTGCCGCGCGACTTGATCGAGGCGGAGCTGTTCGGCTTCGAGCGCGGCGCGTTCACGGGCGCGACGCAGGCGAAGCCCGGACGTTTGGAAGCCGCGCACAAGGGGACTCTCGTCTTGGACGAAATCGCGCACCTGACGACGGACGCGCAGGCGAAACTTCTGCGCGTCATCGAGCGGCGCGAGTTCGAGCGTCTGGGCGGGCGGCGCGTGGTGAAAGTTGACGCGCGGCTCGTGGCGCTGACGAACGTCGATTTGGACGAGGCCGTCAGGCGGCGCGCGTTCCGCGAAGACTTGTTCTACCGCCTGAACGTCGTGCGGATACACGTCCCGCCTCTGCGCGAGCGGCGCGAGGACGTCGGGCCTCTGGCCGAGAGCTTTCTCGCGCTCTACGCGGCCAAGCACGGGCGGCGCACCGCGTCGTTCGAGCGCGAAGCGTCGGCGATGCTCGGCGCTTACGAGTGGCCGGGCAACGTGAGGGAACTGGCGAACGTCGTCGAGCGCGCGGTGATAGTTTCCGAGGGGGCGCGCGTCGGGGTCGAGTCGCTGCCGGAGTCCGTGCGCGTGGCGGCGCGGGCACGGTCGAGGGCGGCGAGCCGTCCGACGCTCGCGGAGCTTGAGGCCGAGTACATAAGAGAGACGCTGGCGGCCGTCGGCGGCAACAAGTCGGAGGCGGCGCGGCTGCTCGGCATCAGCCGCAAGAACCTCTACGAGAGGCTTCGCAGGGACGAGAAGAGCCGTGAATCGTCAATCGTCAATCGTGAATAGAGTTTAAGAGCCTCTTAACGCGATTGATGAAGCGCCGGGCCGGGTGGCCGTCAAACTTTTTACGATTCACGGTTGACGATTCACGAGCCATGCGCCTGCGTCTCATCTGGGTCGGGAAGACACGCAACGAGCACTTGCGGGCGCTCGTCGAGGAGTATTTGAAGCGGCTTTCGCGTTTCGCGCGGTGCGACGTGGTGGAGGTGCGTGAGTCGGGCGCGACGGAAGAGAGCGCCGTCCTCGAAGAGGAGGGCAAACGCATTCTGGGGTCTTTGGCATCAGATGCCCTAATGGTGTTGTTAGACATCGGGGGGCGGCAGTGGGACTCGGTCGAGCTGGCGCGCGAATTCGAGCGTTGGCAGCAGACGCCGGGGGTGAAAGAGGCGGCGTTCGTCGTCGGCGGGCATTTGGGCGTCTCCGGCGAGGTCAGGCGGCGCGCGGACGTGCGCTGGTCGCTCTCGCGTCTGACGCTGACGCACGAGATGGCGCGCGTCCTCCTAGTCGAACAGCTCTACCGCGCCCACACGATCATGCGCGGGCTGCCGTACCAGAAGTAAGAAAGCGGTCAGCACTCAGCTTTCAGCTTTTAGCTTCGGAAAGGCGGAAGAGTTGACGACGATGTTCAGTGACAATGCGTCCGGCGGCTTGCGGTTGTGAGCTGACTGCTGAACGCTGACTGCTATTTTAGGACAAGGGGTTTAAGGAGCGGACAATAGATGGATAAGAGAAAAGTGAAGTCATACCGCGACCGCCTTTTGGAGCGGCGCGAGTCTCTGTTCAGTCAGGTCACGGAGGCCGAGATGTCGAGCCGCGAGCGCGACCTCGAAGCGACCCAAGACCCGGCCGACATGGCGGCCAACGCCTACACCAAGGAGCTTCTGATTTCGATGTCGGCCAACGACCGGAAGCTCCTGACCTTGATTGACGAGGCGCTGGCGCGGGTGGAGTCGGGCGACTACGGCGAGTGCGTCAACTGCGGCGAGCCCGTGCAGGAGAAGCGCCTCAACGCCGTGCCTTGGGCGCGCTACTGCCTGAGCTGTCAGGACAAGCAGGAGCGCGGCCTGCTCAACGAAGACGAAGAGTAGCGCGTCTCTGACTAACAGCAGCGAGTCTCTCAACACGCGACTTCAGCCGCCCCGCGTCACGGAAGCTTCCGTGACGCGGGGCTTTTAGTTTATCCTCTCGCACGCCCACCCGGCACAACCGACAGCCCCAAGAACCCTCGCCCGCGACTTCTCGAATCTCAGATTTGTCATTTCAAATTTAAGATTCACAGATTGGACATTCACGGATTTCAAATTTCAGATTTGGGATTTGAGATATGAGATTGCAAATGACTCGGACGCTCAATCTGATTTGCGACGCGGCGATGGCGCTTGTCTACCCGGCCGCGTGCGCGGCGTGCGGCGCGGCGTTGGTCGAGGCGCGCGCAGACTTCCCGGCGTGTGCGCGTTGCTGGTCGGAGACGCGCGTCTTCACGGAACGCGACGCGCTCTGCGGGAAGTGCGGCGCGCCCGCGCCGACGGATGTCGGAGGTGAGTGGGCGGAGACGTTGCGCTGCGGGCGTTGCGACGCCGAAGACTTCACGGCGGCGCGGGCGTGCGGCGTTTACGGGGGCGCGCTGCGCGCGGCCGTGCTGAGCTTGAAGCGCGAGCCTCACGTCGGCCGCCGCCTCGCGCGTCTGCTCGCGGATGCGTGCGCGCGCCCGCCGCTCGACCGCGCGACGCGCGTCCTGCCCGTCCCGCTCCACCCGGCGCGCGAAGGCGAGCGCGGATTCAATCAGGCGTCGATACTGGCGCGGGCGGTGTC